>CAZWSE010000039.1:21391-30032 GCA_964636575.1 uncultured Sulfitobacter sp.
GTATCGACTTTCTTCAGCAGCTCGAACAGATCATCGGTCATGCGCTGGCCGCCTTTGCGCCTGCGGACAGCGCTTCGAGTTTGGCATAGGCGATATCGGGATCGACAGCGCCGAACCCTGCAAAAGTCCCGAACCCGCAATCCGACCCTGCAATCACACGTTCCGCACCGACAATGTCGGTGAACCGTTCAATCCGTTGTTGGACAACAGTTGGATGTTCTACAAAGTTGGTTGTTGTATCAACGACGCCCGGCACAAGGACTTTGCCATCCGGGATTTCAGACTTGCGGTCGCGGAAGACGGTCCATTCATGGGCATGGCGCGGGTTCGATGTTTCGAACAAAACGTAACGCGCTTTGGCGGACATCAGTGTTGTGAACATCTTGTCCATTTCAATGTCGCACACATGCGGACCTTCGTAGTTGCCCCAACAGATATGGATGCGCACTTTTTCTTCGGGGATGTTTTCTAAGGCGTGGTTCAATGCGTCCACGTGAGACGCTGCGATTTTCAAAAACTCATTATCAGAGAGATCGTTAAACAACATATGCCGAGACAGGGCCAGATCAGGGCAATCCAACTGTAGGATCAAACCAGAGGCAACTATAGTTTCGTATTCTTCGCGCATCGCGTCCGCCAAGGCGGCAAGATAAGCATCGCGTGTTTTGTAGTGATCGTTTTGTAAAAACAACGAAATCACGCCCGGACTGGCTGCGTTCATAAATCCTTGTGTCGCGCCGTGTGCAGCCATGCCAGCCTTGAGGTTCGAGATGTCTTTTTGCAGCTCACCCTGCCCTTTGGATTTCACTTCGCCCACGCACATCGGGCGCGCGTACTGCGGGGTGCCGCCATCATCGGCCAGTCGTTTCAGAAAGCCAGGGAACTGTTTGAGATCGGCAGGCGCATTGCGCGGGCTGTCGCCGTCAAATCCAGTATAGCGGTCTTTGACGTAGGTCGCATAACTGATTTTTGAGGTCTCGCCATCGCTGACGATATCAATGCCAGCGGCAACCTGCTTGGCAACGGTTTCATCCACGGCCGCGGTCATGCAGGCATCAAACTCGGCTTGCTCAAAAGGCGCATTGTTTTCGCGAGCGAAGATAAAATCGACAACGTCTTGGCTGCGCGGCAGCGATCCCACATGGGTGGTTTTTACAGTCATTGAAAAGCTCCTAGTCTTTGCGCGCCATAAGAACGCTGTGGTCATTGGTTTCCGGATCTTCAGCCATAAATCCGGTCAAGCGCAAACCGTTGTCTTCAAGACAGGTTGCATATTCCGCAGGCGACAACGACGCATGATAAACGGTTTCACCCGCAACAGTTCCCGAAACTTCGCCGGCCTTTGGGCCAACGGTTACCAGCATAGCACCGCCGGGGGACAGATGTCGGGCCATATCTGAAATGCACTGACGTTGCTCGATTTGGCGCAGGTGGAAAAAGCTGTTCCATGCGACAATCCCTTCAAAGGTTTCATCTAAATTCAAATTGCGCATGTCAGCTTGGCGCCAGTCCCCATCGGGCCACCGCCCACGCGCGATATCAAGCATAGAGGCCGCAAAATCGACACCCGTTACCTGAAAGCCCTCCGCGATGAACCAACGGGCAATCGGCTCACCTGTGCCACACCCAAGATCAAGCACGCGCCCACCAGATGGCAAACACGACGTAAAACGCGCCAGCCAGCGTGCTTCAAACAAGGACCGGGACCGCTGCGCATCATAGGCCGCGGCCTGCCGTTCATAAACGTCCTGTGTATCGTCAGGTGACGCCCCTACCCCTGCCATGTTGGTCCGGCCGGATCATCGGTACCTACAATGTGGTAAAGGCTCGCCTCGCCCGTCATCGAAGGCACGGCAGCATGAGGCAGGTTTTCGGGAACGGACATGGTATCGCCGGGTGCGAGTACGGTTTCCCCACCTTCCCAAGTCACCAACCAATGCCCGCGCATGGGCATCAGAACCGAAGGGCGATCATGCTGGTGCATCTTGTCAGTGGCCGATGACCGCGTGACCAGATCAACCTCAAAGCCGGGTTTGTCGCGGATAATCCCCGCCTCACCAATGACTTTGCAAGGCGTATCCTTGGCCAGACAAACCATATCCCAATAGCGACGGACCCCCATACCTACGACCTGCATGGGATTCATCTCAGGATAGTCCTTCAACTCAGCTTCGGTCAGCTTTGGCATTGGCGTCACGCCATCGGGCAAGGCCTGCCCCTTCTTGCTGTCGTAAAGGCTGCCGTTCTCGCCAAGGATCAGGCCATGTTCAGCCGCATCTTCAATCACCTGTGGCGCCCAGATCACGCCGCCGCCTGCATCATCGCCGCCAAGGATCGCCATGATCATCCCGTAGTCGGTGCCGATGTTCTCAAACCCACGGAAGATGCCCGTTGGGATGTTGATGATGTCGCCTTCCTCCAACACGACCTCGCCCGCGGTTCCGTAACGGCCCCAGAAAAAGCGCCAGCGGCCGGAGAGAACAAAGAAAACCTCAGCCGTGCGATGGCTGTGGAGCGAGTTCCGACACTTCGGAGGCTGACCAGCAGCCCCGATGTTGAACCCGTGCGGAATGCCAATGTGCACATGCTGATCAGGTGATTCTGAGACCCCACCCCCAATGATCGTAAAGTTCTCTTTTTGATCACTGCCAGGGGTATGGGCGTCAATAAATGCAGTCTTGCAGGGCATCAATTCGCCGTAGCGGACAATACGAGGGGCCATTTGCTCAGGGGTCATGACATATCCTTTCCACGGAGACCGGCAAAGGCAGTCCCACACTTCATTTTTCCAAAAATACTCAAATCACCACGCCAAAACTCGCGAGACAACCATCATTCAAAAGCCGCACCACCGTCATCCTGTCTTCAGCAATATCTGCTTCCAAACAGATGTTTCATCAAACAGCGTATAGTCGCGGCGTAACCCCCAAGGGCCAAACTCAGCATGGGTGATGCCAAGCACATAAACATCCGCACCAGTTGGCGCACCAAACATACCCCAGCCATCATGCTTGCCCTGCAAAGACCACCGCAGCGCAGCCCGCGGCGGCATCATCGGGTCTTCACGCCCGATCTGGTGATCAATGGTAAACTTGGCGGACGGAAACGACGCCCGCAGCCCCATCCAGAACTTGTCCACCGGTGCGAAGCTATGGCCGGTTCGACCGCCCGGGTATTCAGACACCACAGCCCGATCATAAACAGCCGGAATAGCGGCCATATCTGCCCCCATAATGCGTGTAATCAAATCGCCCAACTTTGCCCCCCATTCATTGTCATTGCCACGACCTGTGTAAGGGCCTGCAATGTCATTGGCAGGGGTCAGCGGTTGAACGCAAGCATCAGGCCCACCTTCGCGCTCAATCAGATCGGCAGCATAGGCTTTCGCCTCCCATCCCATCTGACGCACGATGGCCCCTTGGTCACGGATCAACCATTCATCGTTGATCTGATTGTTGATCGCATGACAATCGGCCATGATCCGGTAGACCAGTTTCTTACCGGTCGCCGCGCCATACATCCCGTCTGCCATGTGGGTTGCAGTCGACAAAAGCCGGTGCGATGACAGCATCCCGTCGGTCGGGGTGCCTGACCAGATCACATCTTCGCCCAGCAAGGTGCGGTCGGGAAACTCAGCCAGCGTGGCCATTGTGGCTCCGATAACGGATTGGTTTCCGACAACGACGGAGGCCGGTGACCGCACTACGATGTCCGGGGAATAGTAGTCGTGCAAGGTCGCGATGCCGCGATCTTCCCAAATCTCTTTTGTGATCCCGATGATGTAATCGGGAAAGTCCTTGAACCGGTTCGAGAAGCCTTTCATGGCGTATATCCTTCAGGTACGCGCGCTGAGCGACGCAAAATTAGCGGGCTGTCGAGTTTCACTTGTCGCGCAGGCGCATGAGGTTTTTCTATCTGGCCAATAAGCGTCTGAACGGCCTCAAAGACCATTTTGTTAGCGCGCTGGCGCACGGTTGTCAGCGCATACCCGCCCCAAGCAGCGGGTGGCACATCGTCATACCCGACAACAGAGACGTCGTGCGGAACCGACAACTGCAAATCATCTCGCAGCACATCCATCACAGCAAACGCCATATGATCGTTCGCAACAAACACGGCATCCGGGCGATCCTTGCAGTCAAACATCCGCAATGCGGCTGCGCGGGCCTTGGCCACATTAAACTCACCCACTTCTCGCGCAAACACTGACTGCCCTGCCTCAGCAAGACCTGCACTAAACCCCGTCTCACGGTCCCGCTGGGTAGACGCCCCTTCCCATCCGGCGATATACCCGATACGCCGATGTCCACCCGCGCACAAGAACCGCGCCACGGCATGCCCACCCGCATAATTGTCAGAGGTAACAGAATTGATGTGATCGCCGTCTTGGGCACGGTTAAACAATACCACAGGAACGCCAGCGGCCTGACAGCGCGCCGTCAGATCAGACGACAAGGCGACCGACGCCATGATGATACCATCCACCTGATAGTCCAGAATTTCATCCATCACGTCATCAATATTCTGCGCTGTTTGGGCGGCCATGAAGATGAGAACGTGATAGCCCTTTTCCTGCAAAGACTTGGACAGTTTCTCAATCGCATCAGGATAAAAGTAGTTCTCAAGATAAGCCACAACCAACCCAATGATGCGGCTGCGGCCCGTGATCAAGGATCGCGCCAAAACATTCGGGCGATACCCCAAAGCACTGGCCGCCTTGCGCACTTTTTCCGCCGTGGATTTGGACACAGAAGCCCCCGGCGTGAACACACGGCTGACCGCAGACCGGCTGACGCCAGCGGCTTGCGCAACTTGGAGAGATGTCACCTTTTCCGGCATTATTCTGCGGTCCAGCCTCCGTCCACTTTAAGGGCGGTACCCGTAACCATGGCGCTTGCATCCGAGGCCAGATAGGCAACCGCCCCCATGATATCAGACACCTCGCCTGCACGATCCATTTTGATCTTGTCCATCAACCAAGCCACCTTGTCAGGATCATTGAACGTAGGGGCCGTCAGCGGAGTGCGAATGAATGTGGGACAGACAGTGTTAACGCGAATACCAGCCTTGCCCCACTCAATCGCCATCGCTTTGACCATGCCCTCAAGGCCATGCTTGGACGCGCAATAGACCGCGCGATCGATGCCGCCGACATGACCCATCTGGCTGCTGATATGAATGATAGACCCGCGCTTGCCCGCAACGGTCAAAGCTTGGGCGGCATAGACCGACAGAAAATAAGCCGCCTTCATATTGATGCCCATCACGGCATCATAATCGTCAGGCGTTGTGTCCAAAGCTGCCGAATGCCGCGCAAGTCCAGCGGAATTACAAACAATGTCAAAGGGTTCTGACATGGCCGACTTAAGCCCATCCAGATCGGTCTGATCCAACACAAGCGCTTCGGCCGAAAACCCTGCCCCTATGATCGCAGTCACAGCCTCCAACAAAGGACCTTCACGGCGCGCCATACAGACCACATGCGCACCCGCTTCAGCCAATGCCATAGCGCAGCCAAGCCCGATGCCAGAAGAGGCTCCGCTCACAAGCGCGCGCTTTCCGTCCAACCGGAAAGACGGGGTTTTGGGCAAATCTGTCATAGGGCTTTCCCTGTCTCACTATCAAAACCGGCACGGGCCTTATTGAACTCTCGCAGGCGGGCAAAGACATCCACACCCAGTTGATCATAGGCGTGCAAGATGTCGACCATGACCCAGTTTTCGCGGATCAAACCATTCTCCAACCGCCAGAAATCGAGACTGCGCATTTCGATCTTCTTGCCAGAGGGGGCAATGCCAAGCCATCCATCGTGACTGACAGTCTGATACATATCGGGCCAACCGGTGACAGCGGCATAGTCGTGGTCTCCAAAGAAATGATAGGTGATCTCATCCACAAAGGCACCGCGATCCGGCATGCCGTTTAGAAACGGGATCTGATGCCACTTGCGAAACCCGTCGATACCGCGGCCGGTGCCAATGCCAGACGGGCCATACCATGTCATGCGCGGATGCCAGAACTTTGGCATCTCCATCACCTCGGGGCCGCCCTGTGATGGATGGCGCTTCATATGGTCGAGCATATCGATGATATGCTGACAAGTGGCAGCCCCCTTTTCAGCATCAAATGGAGCCGTCACAATGCCGTCTTGGGTAGCCGGTCCAGGGATATGCCATTCGCGCCCCAAAGACGGCGACATCGGCCAAGCACCCGCCTGCATCATCACTTCGGGAATATCCCAAAGAGCCTGCACTTCGACGACGCGGTCGCCTTCAAAGCGGTAGAACTCATGAAAGCGCATGTGAACCACATGGCCGGTCGGAGGAATATCAAGCCAAGGATGAGTAAACGTCCCCAAATAGTAACCACCACATCCGACCCACGTGTTACCCTCAGGGGTCGGACCCGCGATGACGATATGATCACGGCGTTCCAGATCAGGAACAGCCGACAAAAGCTCGGCATAGGCTCCCTCAAAAAACCCATCCGGCCCGGTCAAATCACCGATGGGATGGGCCAAATGGACAACCGCATCTGCCGCCATGACATCAGACAAAGCCGCACGCACATTGGTAGCATCAAAGTCATACATCGCTGCCCGTACTGGCGCGATCAGATCTTTGTGGCGGGTATGGATGTCACTCATCAATCAGTCACTTCTTTGTTCAAAATAAATCCCGGGGGTGCGGGGGCTGGCCCCCGCATGTTGGTCGCGGTGCGGGGGCTGGCCCCCGCGGGGCGGGACGCAGGTCATTCAGCGGCATCACGGGCAGGCGCGCCGGTGCCATAAGGGACATTTACGCCGCCATAGCGACGGACCCGCAGGTTGCATTGCTCGGCATGACCAACGAAGCCTTCCAGCATGCACAAACGCGACCCATAAGCGCCGATCTCGGCAGCAGCGGCATCGGTAGTCACCTTCTGATAGCTGTGGGTCTTCAGAAACTTGCCCACCCAAAGCCCGCCCGTATAGCGACCGGCTTTCTTGGTGGGCAGGGTGTGATTGGTGCCTATGACTTTATCGCCGTTGGCGACATTGGTGCGCGGACCAAGGAACAATGCGCCGTAGCAGGTCATATGCTCCAAAAACCAATCATCGCGGTCTGTCATCACCTGCACATGCTCAGAGGCGATATCATCGGCGACCTGCAACATCTCGTCATAGGTATCGCACAAGATGACCTCGCCGTATTCATCCCAACTGACACGGGCGGTATCAGCGGTGGGCAAGATCGTCAGGATGCGGTCAATCTCGGCCAAGGTTTGATCAGCAAGCTTGCGGCTGTTGGTCAGCAAGACAGCGGGCGAGTTATATCCATGCTCGGCCTGCCCCAGCAAATCCGTAGCGCACATTTCGGCGTCAACGGTTTCATCCGCAATGACCATTGTCTCGGTCGGGCCCGCAAACAAATCAATCCCGACACGCCCGAAAAGCTGGCGTTTGGCCTCAGCTACAAAGGCATTTCCGGGGCCGACAAGCATATGAACGGGATCAATGGTTTCTGTCCCCAAGGCCATCGCACCAATGGCCTGAATACCGCCCATCACATAGATCTCATGGGCACCGCCCAGATGCATGGCAGCAATCACAGCGGGGTTGGGTTTGCCCTTAAAGGGCGGAGTGCAGGCAATGATGCGGGGCACTTTCGCGACGCTGGCCGTCGCAACAGACATATGGGCGGAAGCCACCATCGGGAACTTGCCGCCCGGCACATAACAGCCCACCGATTGAACGGGGATGTTCTTGTGGCCCAAGATCACACCCGGCATCGTTTCAACCTCAACATCCAACATGCTGTCGCGCTGGATTTGGGCAAAGTTGCGCACCTGTTCTTGAGCGAATTTGATGTCTTCCAACTCACGCGGGCTGAGTTGTGCGATCAAATCATCAATCTCAGCCTGAGACAGCTTGAAAGACGCAGGCGAATAGCTGTCGAACTTCTCAGACAATTCGCGCACGGCCACATCGCCACGGGTCTCTATATCAGCCAAAATCGCCTCAACCGACGCACGTGTTTTTGCGTCATCCTCGGCGCGGTCCGCGTCTGAACGGGCTGTTTTAAGATGCGTGATTGCCATTCTACCTACTCCTCCGGACGGGGGGCTTGTGCATCCCCGCGATCATATTTTTCCCAGCCGTGCCCCCCAAAGGCATCGACCCCAAGCTGGGCCATAACATGCGGAAAATCGACCATGACCCAGTTGTCACTGATTTTGCCTTCTTCGACTTTCCAGAAATCCATATACCGGATTTCGATACGTTTTCCCGTCGGCGCAATTCCCATAAACGCGCCCGAATGGGTCGCCTCTTGGCGTCCAAAGGCAGCGGCCCATTCCCCCATAAAAAGCCGCGCCTCATCAACGCAGACCTTATCCGAGAAAGCCGCTTGAAACGGGCGCTGCCAGTTGTCCTGAAACTCCGTCAGGCCAGACTTGGTTCCGCAACCCTGATTGCCCATCCAACGGAAGCTTTCCTTAAAAAACGCTCCAATCCCGTCGATCGTATGATCGTTCAACCCGTCGACCATGTTTTCAATCACGGCCTTGGTCTCGCTCGTCTTGGACATATCCGTATCGCGGGTCAGGACCGCTTGTTCGGGACGTGAACCTTTCATGTGTTTAGCCTTTTTATGAGTTCCGG
>CAZWSE010000040.1:0-29931 GCA_964636575.1 uncultured Sulfitobacter sp.
TCCGTCGTTTGAATGAAGAGCTTGGGATCACCGGTTTGGCCTTGGAACACCGCCAGTTGCTTGAGTACCGTGCCGAGGTTGGCAATGGTTTGATCGAGCATGAGGTCGTTGATGTTTATGTCGGCCATGCCGGTGCTGATTTGGAAGTGGTTCCGAACCCCGAAGAGGTCATGGACTACACCTGGGCCAATATTGATGATTTGGCTGAGGGCGTGGAAATGTCGCCTGAGCGCTATACGCCGTGGTTGAAGATCTATCTGTCCGATCATGCCGATGCCATTTTTGGCGCGGATTTGAAGGCCGAAGCCTAGGCCGATCCGCCCTTGTTCCTGACGCCTGTCTCGTTACGTTGAGGGCAGGGAAAGGAACCGCATGACCGTTTTGATCGCAGGTGCCGGAATTGGCGGGCTAACCCTTGGGTTGACCCTGCATCAGATCGGTATTCCCTTTCGCATCTTTGAATCCGCAAAAAAGATCAAACCGATGGGGGTTGGTATCAATATCCAGCCCAATGCGGTGCGTGAGTTGTTTGATCTGGGGCTGGCGGATGCGCTTGATACGGTCGGTATCCGCACCCGTCAGTACGGGTTTTATACCAAACACGGATTGCCCATTTGGGAAGAACCGCGGGGGTTGGATGCGGGCTATGCCTGGCCGCAGTATTCGGTGCATCGGGGCAAGTTGCAGATGATGCTGTACCAAGCGCTGATGGATCGTGCGGGCGATGTGCTGGAAACGGGTGCGGCTGTAACAGGCTTTGACGGCGCTGATCTGTTGGTCGGGGACCGCCGGATTAAGGGTCAGGTCGTCGTTGCTGCTGATGGTATCCATTCCGCGATCCGTGCGCAGATGAACCCTGACGAAGGCCCACCCATTTGGGATGGCGCTATTCTGTGGCGGGCGATGAGCCGTGCAAAACCCTTTCATGGCGAGGCTGCCATGGCGCTTATTGGGCATGATACGCAGCGCATTGTGGCCTATCCGATCTCGGACGCAGGCGCGGATGGTCTGGTTGATATGAACTGGATCGCCGAACTGCGCGTGGACCCTGCGGGTGGCTGGCGCAAGGAAGACTGGAACCGCGCCGCCGACAAGGCCGACTTCGCGCCTTTGTTCGACAGTTGGGTCTATGACTGGCTCGATGTACCTCGCCTTATTGCGGGTGCGGATCAGGTGTTTGAATACCCGATGGTGGACCGCGACCCGCTGGATCAGTGGACACATGGCCCTGTCACTTTGTTGGGTGACGCGGCGCATCCGACGTATCCTGTTGGATCGAACGGGGCGACCCAAGCCATTGTGGATGCACGGGTTTTAGGGACCGCATTTTTGGAACATGGGTTGAACGAAACCGCGTTACAGGCCTATGAAGCGCAAATGAGACCTTTGACCACGAATGTTATCAACGCCAATCGCGGGGCTGGACCCGATGCGATTTTGCAGCAGGTCGAAGACCTGTGCGGGGGGCAGTTTGACGTGATTGATGAGGTGATCCCGCAGGCGGAGCTGAAAGCCCATGCGGATCGGTATAAGGCGCTTGCCGGAACCTCGATTGAAGATTTGAACGCAAAGCCTCGGCTGATCGCGGAAGGGGCATGTTATGGCGGTTGATCTTTTCATCATCGGAGGCGGTGTGAACGGCTGCGGCATCGCGCGGGACGCGGCGGGCAGGGGGCTTTCGGTTACACTGTCTGAAAAGGGCGATCTTGGCGGAGCCACGTCGAGCGCCTCAACCAAGCTGTTCCACGGCGGGTTGCGGTACTTGGAGTTTTTTGAGATCGGCTTGGTCAAATCGGCTCTGCAAGAACGCGAAACGCTTTTGCAGGCCATGCCGCATATATCGTGGCCCATGCGGTTTGTGCTGCCCTATAGCCCCGACATGCGGTTCGACACGGATACGCCTGTGTCCAAACTGATCCCGTTTTTGAAAGGGCGTAGGCCGGCTTGGATGATCCGCGCGGGGCTGTTTGCCTATGACCATCTCGGCGGGCGGCAAATCTTGGAAAGCACCAAGACGCTGAACCTTAAAACCGACCCTGCGGGGACTGTTTTGCAAGACAGGTTTCAAAAGGCGTTTGAGTATTCAGATGTTTGGGTAGAGGATTCCCGGTTGGTTATTCTCAATGCCCGCGATGCCGAAGCACGGGGTGCGCGCATTTTGACCCGCAATGGCGTTGTGTCGGCCACCCGTGGCGACAAGCTGTGGCGGATCAAAACCGAGGACGGGATGATCCATGAGGCGCGTGTGCTGGTCAACGCGGGCGGGCCTTGGGTCGAAGAGATCATCAAAGGGGTGATGGGACGGAACACTTCGGCTGGTGTGCGGCTGGTGCGTGGCAGTCATATTGTCACCAAACGCCTGTTCGACCACGACCGCGCTTACTTCTTCCAAGGCGAGGACGGGCGCATCATTTTCGCCATTCCCTATGAGCAGGATTTCACCCTGATTGGCACCACAGATGCCGAACATGATGATCCGGATACGCCGCCTGTTTGCACGCCCGAAGAGACGGACTATTTGTGCAAATTTGCCAGTACCTATTTCAAGAAGCCCGTCACGAAGGATGATATTGTATGGACCTATTCCGGTGTGCGTCCGCTTTATGATGACGGCGCCAAGTCGGCTACGGCTGCGACGCGGGATTATGTGCTGGATCTGGATACAGATGGCCCGCCCGTGATGAATGTCTTTGGCGGCAAGATCACGACGTACCGCAAGCTGTCTGAGAAAGTGGTGTCGCAGTTGCGGCCCAATACCCAAGTCTGGACCGCGGGCACTGCCTTGCCGGGGGGTGATTTTGCGGTCTCTGAGGTGGCTGCGAAATGTGATAGCTTGATGACGGATTATCCATTTCTTACAAAGCCTTGGGCGGCGAGGCTTATCCGCGCTTATGGCACGGAGGCTTGGCTGATGCTGGGCGACGCCAAGGTCATATTTGAGCTGGGCGAAGACTTTGGCGCGACCCTGACTGAGGCTGAGTTGAACTGGCTGCGCACCTCTGAATACGCCCATTCCGCCGAGGATGTTTTGTGGCGTCGGTCCAAATTGGGCCTGCGTTTAAACCCTGAACAACAGGCCAGAGTGAAAGAGGTGATGGGCGCATGAGTTATGTTCTCGCGATTGACCAAGGCACCACGTCGACCCGTGCGATCGTGTTTGATGGATCGATGCAGCCTGTGGCGTCGGCTCAGCAAGAGTTCAAACAGTTCTTCCCCCAATCCGGCTGGGTTGAGCATGACCCGATGGAGATCTGGGACAGCGTGTTGGTGACTTGTCGGTCTGCTTTGGAAAAGGCGGGGGTAGCGGCATCTGAGCTGGCAGGCATTGGCATTACCAACCAGCGCGAAACCACCGTCATTTGGGACAAAGCGACGGGTAAGCCGCTGCACAATGCGATTGTCTGGCAAGACCGTCGCACTGCCCCGATCTGTGAAGCCTTGCGCGGGAATGAGGCTGATGTGACCGCCCGTACCGGCCTTTTGATGGACCCTTATTTTTCCGGCACCAAGGTCAAATGGTTGCTGGATGAAACGGGGGTTCGGGATCGCGCGGCCAAGGGTGAGGTGCTGTTTGGCACCATTGATACCTTTCTGATTTGGCACCTGACAGGTGGCGCGCATGTGACCGATGCCACCAATGCCGCGCGCACGATGCTTTATGATATTCATCTTGGGGCGTGGTCGCCGCAGATGTGTGAGATGCTGGATGTGCCGTTGAAGATGCTGCCAG
This sequence comes from uncultured Sulfitobacter sp., assembly GCA_964636575.1. Lineage (GTDB taxonomy): Bacteria > Pseudomonadota > Alphaproteobacteria > Rhodobacterales > Rhodobacteraceae > CAZWSE01. The sequence continues at coordinate 3,731 of CAZWSE010000040.1, forward strand.
AAGTACTTGATTGTGCTGCTGAATTTGGTGTGACGTTGCCCGAACTTTTGGGCGCTTCAGTGCCTATTCGCGGTGTTGCGGGCGACCAGCAGGCGGCCACCATCGGGCAGGCCTGTTTCGAGCCGGGCATGATGAAATCGACCTATGGTACGGGGTGTTTTGCCTTGCTGAACACTGGTGACAAAGCGGTGCTGTCGCAGAACCGGTTGCTGACCACCGTGGCTTACCAATTGGACGGCAAGCGCACCTATGCTTTGGAAGGGTCCATCTTTGTTGCAGGGGCTGTTGTGCAATGGCTGCGTGACGGGTTGGGTGTGATTTCTGAGGCTGGCGAGACCGCTGGTCTGGCCGAGGCCGCTCAGGATGATTTGATTGTTGTGCCGGCCTTTGTGGGCCTTGGTGCGCCTTATTGGAATGCAGATTGTCGTGGCGCTGTTTATGGGCTGACGCGGGGGTCCGGCCCTGCGGATTTGGCGCGTGCTGCTTTGGAAAGCGTGGGCTTTCAAACCCGTGATTTGATCGAGGCGATGGCGGCGGATTGGCCGGTAGAACGCCCTGTGCTGCGGGTCGATGGGGGCTTAAGCGCGAATGATTGGGCGATGCAGTTCTTGTCTGATATCTTGGGTGCGCCTGTGGACCGGCCCAAGGGTGTTGAGACAACCGCACTTGGGGCGGCGTGGCTGGCTGGGATGCAGGCGGGGGTCTACCCTGATGCGGCGGGTTTTGCCCAGACTTGGGCGCGCGATGTGCAGTTTGAGCCGCATATGGAAGAGGCGGAACGGTCTGACAGATACGCCCGTTGGACCCGTGCCGTGCAGGCGACCTTGGCGGTCTAAAGCCCGACCACGTCGATCAGATTGGCGGCTTGCAGAATGTCGTCTTTGGCTGTCACGAAGTCACTGTGCTTGACCAAGACCACAACCACATCTGCCTGCGCTAGACCATCCGCGAGAGAGGCCAGCGTGATCCCATCAGGGGCGGTTGAGATATGAGGTTCTACCCCCAAGACCTGCGCGCCGGACTGGGCTATGGTTTGTGCGATTTGCAGGGCGGGGCTTTCGCGCAGATCGTCGATATTCGGTTTGAAAGCAAGGCCCAAGCAGGCGACTTTAATGTCACTGATCCCACGGGATGGGACCTTGGACAGCAGGTCAAGCATGGCTGCTTTGACCTTTTCGACGACCCATATCGGCTTGTCATCGTTGATGGTGCGCGCGGTCTTGATCATCCGCGCTTTATCACCGGCAGAGGACACGATGAACCACGGATCAACCGCGATGCAGTGCCCGCCGACACCAGCGCCCGGTTGCAGGATGTTGACGCGGGGGTGGCGGTTGGCGAGGGCTATAAGCTCCCACACGTTGATATCGAAGTGATCGCAGATTACAGACAGCTCGTTCGCGAAGGCGATGGACACGTCGCGGGAAGAATTCTCGGTCAGTTTGCACATCTCGGCGGTGCGCGCCGATGTTACCACGCAGTCGCCCTGCACGACCATCTTGTACATCGCGACAGCCATTTCACTGGCTTTAGCGGTTAGCCCGCCGATGATGCGATCGTTTTCAACAAGTTCGCGCACCACATGGCCGGGGAGGACGCGTTCGGGGCAGTATGCGATCTGGATATCTGCGGCTTCGCCTGCGCTGGCGGGAAAGCTGAGATCAGGCCGCGCGGCGGCGAGCCAGTCGGCCATTTGTTCTGTAGCACCTACGGGCGACGTGCTTTCCAAGACTACCAGATTGCCCTTGGCCAACACCGGCGCAATCATTTCAGCGGCGGATTTGATGTAGCTGAGATCGGGTTGGTGCCCTTCGCCAAACGGCGTCGGCACGGCGATGATAAAGGCGTCGGCAGGTTCGGGTGTTTGGGTCGCGTGCAGATGCCCTGCGTGAACGGCTTTGTGCACGATGCCATCGAGATCGGGCTCAATTATGTGAATTTCGCCCTTGTTGATCGTGGCAACGGTGCTTGCGTTCACATCCACACCGATCACCTTGATCCCGCGGGACGCAAAAAGGGCGGCGGTGGGAAGGCCGATGTAGCCTAAACCGATCATCGAAAGCGTTTTGAAGTGCATGCGTGTCTCCTGCTGACGCGGCTCTTAGCTGGAACGCAGCGCGGCTGCAATCTGATCGGCGGCGGTGCCATCGCCGTAAGGGTTCAATGCGCGGGCCATTGCCATATAGGCGGTGTCATCGCTGAGCAGGGCGAGCGCCTCTGTCTCGATCTTGGTGGGGTCTGTGCCGACCAGTTTTACGGTGCCTGCGGCCACGGCTTCGGGCCGTTCTGTGGTGTCGCGCATGACCAGAACGGGCTTGCCAAGGCTGGGCGCTTCTTCTTGTACCCCACCGCTGTCGGTGATGATAAGATGGGCCTGCGACATGAGCCATACAAAGGGCAAATAGTCTTGCGGATCAATAAGATGCACTGTGTCTACTTCGCCCAAAATCCGGTTTACGGGGGCCTGCACATTGGGGTTCAGATGCACCGGATAGATGATCTGTGTGTCTGATTTCTGGCTAATGGATTTGAGCGCCTTACAGATGTTTTCAAACCCTGATCCAAAGTTTTCGCGGCGGTGGCCGGTCACAAGGATCATCCGTTTGGACGGGTCCAGAAACGGGAACCTGTCCCGCATCTGCTGGTCGAGCGTTTTGTCGGTTTCAAACCGTTTTACCACGTCCTGCAATGCGTCAATCACAGTGTTTCCGGTCACGATGATCTGGCTGTCGGGCACGTTTTCGGCCCGCAGTGCGCTTGCTGCCGATTGCGTTGGTGCAAAGTGCAAATCCGCGATCCGGCCCACCAGTGATCTGTTCATTTCTTCGGGCCAAGGGGCGTAGATGTTCCCTGTGCGCAGGCCGGCCTCAACATGGCCGACGGGGACTTGCGCGTAGAAGGCGGCCAATGATGCGGCCATCGTTGTGGTCGTGTCGCCGTGGACCAAAAGCCGATCATAAGAGGTGTCTTTGAGGATATCGCGCAGGGCCAGCAGGATGTTCGCCGTGATGTCGGTGAGGTCCTGCTTGGGCTTCATGATGTTCAGGTCGTAATCCGGCTTGATCCCGAACAGTGTCAGCACCTGATCGAGCATTTCGCGGTGTTGCGCTGTTACGCAGACATGCACCGTATGCCCTTGTTCTGCTTGCAGTTTTTGCACAACGGGGGCCATTTTGATGGCTTCTGGTCGCGTTCCGAAGACGATGAGTATTTTCAAACCGGATGCCTTTTATGGCTTGTGTCTTTTGGGGGTGTGCCTATTGCACCTGCCGCAAAACGCAAGCGTCCCGAGCGGGAGTTTCGCGAATATTTGCTATGTGACGAAGATTTGCGACAGGTCTATTTCGTCTGTTTGTGCTTGAAGTTCCGCCGCTCGCGCCCGCGCCAATGTGCTGTAGTGCTGCACTTTTTCCGGCGTTTCGATCAACCCGTTCAGGATGTCTGCTACGGCTTGCGGGTGGTTTGTTTTGGCGATGAGGTCCCTGAGACTGTCCCCCAAAAGTGTGGGCGGCGTGCCTTTGTCGTAGCAAATCACGGGGCGTCCTGCGGCCATGCCTTCATAGACCGTTCGCCCGAAGCTTTCCGCAAAGTGCGAGAGGCTGAGCACGATGTCGAGGTGCTCCAGCGCGTGTAGGCTGTCTGCGATATACCCTGTGTGGTGGACGTTTTCTGGCAGTGTTCCGAGCGCTTTCAGGTCGTCTGTCATCGGTCCAACTAGGATGATCTGCGCGGTGGTGAGGCTTGCCAGTTTCACCGCGTCTTCGATCCCCTTTTTGTGCACCAAGTTCCCGATTAGCCCGACCCTAAGCGGGGTGTGCGGCGTGAAGGGTAGATCGAAAAAGCTTGGGTTGATGCTGTTGGGCAGTAGCTGGGCTTTGGGGTCATTGAGCCAGTCTTGCACGGCTTTTGAATTCACCACCCGTCTGTCGGATTGTTCGATGACTTGTGTGCGCAAAGCCTCTGCTGATTGCCCCAAAGCCTTGCACAGATCGGGGTCTTGTGGCGGCAGTTCGCGGATGTGGCAGACCGTTTCGATGCCAAGTGATTTCGCCGCGATCAGGGGTGCATCAGGGGCGAGCGTGTTTTGGTGTAGCGCCTTGGGATTGATCGTTTTTATGAGGTCGCACAGGGCTTGAACCGTTTGGTCGTCTGCGTTCTGGCTGGACCTGAAGCTGAAGGGCAGGACGTGGAGTTTATGGCACCGGTTTAGCACCTCTTGCATGTAGTCTGTGTTGCCGATTTTGGGCAGCAGCGCGTGGACGGTTGCCCCTGTGATGCTCGCTTGATCGAGCATGTGCAAGAAACTGCGTTCGGCCCCGAAGACTTGTGTTTCTGCTTGGTGGCCGACCAGCAGCAGGGTTGGGCCTGTTACTGGTTTTTGGCCTTCCATGGATGTCTCTGGCGAGGTGCCGTTTGCGATGCAGTGGAGCAGAGGATTTTGATCGCCCACCCCGTGCTGTGCCGCGTATCCGCTTGTGCTGAACCGTGGGCCGGGGTCCCGTAGGTCAGCCGCGCCGTAAAGAAGGTAGTGCTTGGCGGGGTCCATGCCGCTTTCGGCGACGTCACGGTAGCGGTTCAGGTACCATTTAGCGTCGAAAAGCGGGCTGTTGCGGATGCGTTTGATCTGTCCGGATTTGAGCCAGTGCAGCGGGTTCATGCGGGTTTGATCCCTTTGGTCAAAGGATCGGGGGCCGGAAAGGGGCGCGTTTGCGGGTGTTGTTCCAGATAGGGCGTTTCATGGCGCGCGTGCCATGCAGCCGCATTGCGTTGGTAGGTTTGCCTTGGTGCGTCGTCCAGTGTGATGCCTGCCGTTTGTGTGAGCGAACGGTCGTGGCTGCGCCCGATTGATAGCAGCTGGTTTGGTAGGACGTGCAACACGGATGCGGCCCCAAAGGCATGCAGGATCCGCCGGTGGTATTCTGTGTCCGCATCTGCGCGCACGCGGTCCCAAAACCCGAGGCTGTCGCGCAGTTCGGCGCGGATCATCAGGGACGAGATGTTGGGATGGATCAGGCTGACGTCAGCCCTTGTGTTGGTGAAGCGCAGGTCGGGCGTGGCGCGCGCCCAATCTGACAGGCTGGCTTTGGCAGAGGGTGCTTTGATCAAGGCTTTGACCTGTTGGGCGATCTTGTCGGGGTGCGCCCAGTCGTCGGCGTCTTGCACGGTTATGAAATCACCCGAGGCTGCGGCGAGGCCTAAGTTGCGCGCGGGGTAGGCGCCTTTGTCATTTGATCCGTCAAGCAGTTGGATGCGCGGGTCATCGGCTGCATGGGCCTTTGCGATGTCGGCGGAGGCGTCGGTTGATCCGTTGTCGACCACCAGAACTTCGAGGTTTTTTGTTGTTTGAGCGCGCAGGCTGCGCAAGGCTGTTGCAAGCGTCGTTTCCGCGTTCAAGACGGGGACGATCACGGTTACTTTGGGCAGTGACTTGGTCGGTAGCAGCTTTGGTTTGGACAGGGCTGTAAGCCGGTCGAGCGCGGGGGCAGAGCCTGTGGGCAGGTCCAGATTGGTCCTTTTCGGGAAGGCTGGGCCAACGCTTTTGACCCAATTTGCGGGCGGCTGCGATTGTCCTAGAACCAGATTGCCAGCGGCAAGTGCGAGGGCGGGGCGGTTGCCAAATTCGGATAGGGCATCGGCCAGAACCTGCTGCGCATCGGTCCATTCTTTTGAAACTGTCAGCGCCTCAAGCCTGAGCAGCGTCGCGTCGGGGTGGCAAAGTACGGTCAGATCGCAAGCGTCCGAGATCGTTTTGACCGCATCCCACTGGCCCTTGGCGGCGGCCTGTTGGGCTGCATCCCACGCGCGCATGACAGGCGTTGCATCTTTCGCACAGGGTCTGCGGCCTTCAAAGCGTCCGAATTTGAGATAATGTGCCTGCGCATCCACGTTCGCGGCAGCTAAGTCCTTGTAATGGCTCAGATACCAGTCAGCGTCGAAGCAAAGGTCTTGGACGGTTGGCATTGCGCAGGCTCCTGTGGGTCGACAGGGGAAATTTTGATTTTCTGGCCCTCTTGACCGGACCTGAGTTTGTCACTTTACTTCCCCAAAAATCAAGGCCATTTACCACGGCTATGTATCGCCCTGTTCCGCAGCACAATTGATAGGGGTTGCTTAAGTGTCAAACCCTACAAGGCCGTCTTCCAAATCCGCAGCTATGCCGCTTGTCGTTCAGGCATTGCAGGCCCGCAATGAGGCCTCTTTCATGGCGCAAAAGGCGGCTGAGGTGGAAAACATGCGGTTGCGGTCGCTTGGGCCGTCCATGTTTTCGCTGCCCGATCGTCCTATTTTGCCCCTGCGCGCCTTGATGCGGTTTGTCCCACGGATCGCCCGTATTTGGGAGCGTCGCATTATCATCAAAAGTGGCTTGTTCGACGCGGATTGGTATCTGGCACGCAACGCGGATGTGCGCGAGGCTGGCGTTGATCCGGCCCGTCACTTTTTGTCGTGGGGTGGTGCTGATCGCCGCGATCCTGGCCCTTACTTTTCCAGCGGTGCTTATCTGGACTTGCATCCTGATGTGGCCGAAAGCGGCGCGAACCCTTTGGTGCATTTCTTGAAAACCGGCTGGTCAGAGCGCCGCGACACCCGCGTTGCCGGCGAAGAGCGACAGTCCCGTGGCTGATTTTTCAAAGTCTTCTGATCCGGCTGCAAACGCTTTGAAGGACTGGTGTTTGCCCAATCGGCTGGCCTATGTCGTGTCGCACGCCTTTCCCTACGCAAACAATGGCTATGCGGTGCGCACCCATGCTGTGGCCCGCGCCCTTGTTGCCCAAGGCGTTGAGGTCATTGTCTTTAGCAAGCCGGGCCGCCCTTGGGATATCAACGGGTTTCCCCCGCGTGCCTCTGTGAAGCTGGATCAAACCATAGACGGCGTGCGCTATATCTGCCTGCCTTTGCCGACCCATAACGAAGTCACGCGTTCTGGCACCTTGAAACGGGTCGAAGCCGGATTGCGCCAAGCCTTTGATGTGTTTCGCCCTGCGATGGTTATGGCGGCGTCGGACTGGCGCAATGCTGTGCCTGCCCAACGGGCCGCGCGTCGCATCAATGCGGCGTTTTTCTATGAACAACGCGGCTTTTGGGAGCTGTCCCGCGCCGAATATGACCCTGCTTTCGCGGGCTCGGACGAGATGAAAAGCGAACAGGCCAGTGACGCGGAAGTGTCCCGCTCTGCTCGGGCTGTTTTCACGCTCAATTCCTTGATGCGCGACGAATTGATTGAGCGCGGTATCCCCCGCAATAAGATTAATATTGTCCCCAATGGTGTGTTTGAGCCGAGCAAGGTGCCTGCCTCGATTTCAAGGCGTTCGCTTGGCCTGAACACTGCGCATTTGATTGGCTATGTCGGGTCTTTGTCGCCTTATGAAGGCGTTGAGGACATTGTGCATCTGGTCGCAAAACTGCGGGCAGGGGGCACTGATGTGGGTGCGATGATTGTCGGTTCAAGCGCGCCGCAGGGTGTGGTTGGCACCGCCCATGATGCAGCGTCAGAGCGTTCTTTGAAGGCTTTGGTCGATGCGTTGGAACTGACCGACTACATCCGCTTTATCCCGACGGTCACTGATAAGGACGCCGCTGGATATTTCAGTCTGGCCGAGGCGATTATCCTGCCTCGTCGTGAGACGGCCGTGACCCGCCTTGTGCCGCCTATCAAACCTTTTGTGGCGGCTGGTTTCCGGATCCCGTTGTTTGTGTCCAACATCCCGCCGCTGGTTGAAATCGCGGACGAGCTGAACGGCACCGTGTTTGAGCTGGGCGATATTGATGGGTTGGCGGATTTGGTGCGCCCTGTGCTTGAGCGCGGATCGACCGCCAGTATGTCCCGCTTTCCGCGGTCTGCCTTTTGGCCTGCCAAGGTGCAGCCGATGGTGGATTTGTTTGCCCAGACCACCAAGGCGGCCAAGGCGCGTGGTCTTGCGATCACCTCTGCTGCGGGGGGTGCGGGCGGTCTGTTTGATATGACGGGCCTGCCCAAGGTCATGTTGCGTGAGGCCGAGCGTGAACAGACGGTTGTTTGCCTTGGACCGGGCGAAGATATTGATGCCACCCGCGTTGTCCATGTGACCCGTCAGACCCTTTTGGACACTTTGGCGACCGAAGATGTCGGCGTTTTTGTGATCGACTGGAACGGGCTGCAAACGGACCCTGCCGCGTGGGACGGTTTGTGGTCGATTGATGCGATGCGTTTGAACCGTCTTGTCATGGATGCCTGCCGGATCGGGTTGGATCGCGGGTGGGATATGCGCGTGCTTGGCCCTGTGAACCGGTCCAAATCGCCGCTGTTTCGGACCGTTAGCCCTGTCTTGACCGAAATCGACACAAGCGCGCTTACCTCCGATGATCCCTTGCTGGACAGCGACATGGAGGAGATCGAATGAGGGTCGCCGTGGTCGCCGAGCAGAATTTCAACATGATCGATGGCTCGACCATTTGGTTGTTGAACACCTGCAAGTTGCTCGCCCTGCAAGACGATCTCGATATCACTTTGGTGCTGTCTCATGCGCTTGTGAACCGTATTCTTGCGGATGAAGTGCCCGATACGATCCGCGTGATTGATCCCGTTGAGATTGCCGATCTGACCAAACGTCCCGCTGATGATTTGAATGCCAATACCATCGTCGGTGCGCTTGGCGATGTTGAAACGGAGCTTGGTGCCTTTGACCGGATTTTCGTGCGTGGCGCGCAGTATCTGACCCGACTGCTGTCGCAGCCGACCACCCGCAAGCGCGTTGTCGGATATGCCCCCAGCGTTATTCCCGATATCACCGCCCCCGAGCCGGAATGGATCACCTATGGCCGCGAGGCCCGCACGCCCTTTGTTGTCCAAAGCGACGCTGCGAAGACGGCGATGGAATCCCTGCACGATTACCCTGCCAATATCGTCCACACCGTGCCGCCCATCGTGTTTCCCGTTGAATTGCCGCCCAAAGCCGCGCGCGACGGTGCTGTGCTGTGCTATTCGGGCAAGATTGATCTGCATTACGGCATGGACTGGCTGATTGACGTCTGTGACATGCTGGACCCTGATGCCGATCTTGGCGTGCAGGTGGTCGCGGGCAAGGATACGTTCCGCAAGAACTACCCCAAATTTTTCGCCCGTATGGATGACTTTCGCGCCCGCTATGAGAACGGCGACCTGCCGAATGTATCGATGGTCAACAATGTGCCGCACTCTGAGGCGAAGGCGATCATGTCGGACGCTGATTTCGCCTATTGCCTGCGCCATGCCCGCTATGATGATGTGATCGAGATTTCCACCAAGATCGTTGAATTCGCAACCGCGTCTGTCCCACCGATTTTGAACGACAATGCGTTGAACCGGTCTTTGTTTGGTGAGGATTACCCTTACTACGTCGATATTGTCACCGAAGATGTGCCAACGCGGATTGTTGAGATTATGCAGTCCAAGGGCACGGATGTTTACGATAGGGCGCAAGCGTCTTTGGAGCGGGTTGCGGCGCAGTTTTCGTCGACGCGCCTGTCTGAAAAGCTGGCCCAAGCGATCCGCGGCTATGCCAGTGATGCGCCCGCTTTGACCACGCGCCCGCGTCGGATTTTACTGGCAAGCCATGATCTGAAATTCGCGGGTCACTTTCTGGACCGCGTGCGAGCCGACAAAAACATCGAGATCGTGAACGAGCATTGGGTGTCGACCATCAAGCCCGAGCGCAGACCTTTTGTGGCGGATGACATTGATACCGTCTTTTGCGAATGGTGCTGCGAGAACGCGGTTTGGCACAGCAACAACAAGCGGGATGGGACCAAACTGATTGTCCGTTTGCACCGGTTTGAGGCGTTCCGCGATTTCCCCAAGCGGGTCGATTGGTCAAACGTGGATGCGCTGATTGTCGTGTCGGATCACTTCAAGGAAATCATGGTTGAGACGCATGGTGTTGCCCCTGAGCGGGTCCATGTCATGCCGCAGTATATCGACTGGCATGGGCTACAACGGCCCAAAACAGAGGCCGCCCGCTTTACGCTTGGGTTTGTCGGGATCAACCCGTTCGAGCACAAACGCTTTGACCGTGCCATTGATTTTGTAGCTGCCTTGCGTGCCAAAGATGATCGTTTCACGCTGGCTGTGCGCAGTGTTATGCCCTGGCAGATCGAATGGGTCTGGAACAATCGTCAAGACGCCCGCGATCAGTTCAATCTGGTGTTCGACCGGATTTTCACCGACCCGCTGCTGAAAGGCGCTGTTCGTTTTGATCTGGCGGGGCGGGATATGGAAGAATGGTACCGTGATATCGGCGTTATGCTGTCGAGTTCGGACAGTGAGGGTTGTCACACATCCATCATCGAGGGCATGGCGTCCGGCACCTATGCAGTGGTGCATGATTGGCCCGGTGCGCGGTCTCTTTTTTCGCCTTACGTCCATTCGGACATGACCGAGGCTGTCGACGATGTTATAGCCTTCGCCGATGATCCTGACCTTCCGCAGCTGCGCCGCGCCCTATCGGACAGTACCTTAAAATATGACGTAGAGCAGTTTGTGACTGCCTTTTTCAAAATGTGAGATGACACCTATGGCAAAGCAACCTGCAGAAAAGAAGATGACACGACAGACCGTTGAATTGCGCCGTCAAGAATATGCCCGCGCTATTCGGGACTACCAAAAGACCGGAGCGCGCTATTTTCACCGCGCTCAAGAACTGCCCGCTGAAGCTTTGGCCGATTGTCAGATGTTGCCCAACCGTTACATGCTGCTCGATCAACTGCCCAAGGGTGGTGTCATGGCCGAAATTGGTGTGGATACCGGCAACTTTAGCCATGAAATCCTGACGCGGTGCAGCCCGTCCGCCTTGCATCTGTTTGAGATGAATCCTGAACGGATGTCTCATCCTGATGTTCTGACCGAGCTTGACGATGATGCGGGCCGGCTTGAGCTGCATGTGGGCGACAGTGCGGCCTCTATGCGCCGTGTGCCGGACGGGTTTTTCGACATTGTCTATATTGACGGCGACCACGCCTATGAGGGTGTGAAGCGTGATATTGAAGCGACCTTGCCCAAGTTGAAACCAAATGGCGCGATGGTTTTTAATGACTATTCTGTGTGGTCTCCTGTGGGGATGTATCATTGCGGTGTTGCCCGCGCCGTGCACGAGCTTTGTCTGGAAGAGAAGTGGAAGTTCCGCTATCTGGCCCTGCAAACGATGATGTATAACGATGTGATGCTGGTGCGCGCCTAGCGCGGCCCCACCTGTCAAAGAGTTCGAAGGACGATCCCATGGCAAGACAGATTTTCGGCACCGACGGTGTGCGCGGACGGGCGAATGAACACCCGATGACCGCCCCTTATATGGTCAAGCTTGCGATGGCTGTCGGCCTTTATTTTCAGAAAGATGAAAAAGCCCACCGTGTTGTCATTGGCAAGGACACCCGCCGGTCGAGCTATATGCTTGAGAACGCCATGACCGCTGGTTTGACGGCTGCTGGTCTGGATGTCATTGCCCTTGGTCCTTTGCCGACCCCCGCTGTGGGTTTGCTGACAAGATCCATGCGCGCTGATCTGGGTGTGATGATTTCTGCCTCTCACAACCCGTACCACGACAACGGCATCAAGTTCTTTGGCCCTGACGGCTTCAAACTGTCGGATGCCGCCGAGGAAGAGATTGAAGCCCTGTTGCTGGCTGATGATTTCCCAGTGTCGTCCGAACGTATGGGCCGTGTCACCCGTTTGAATGACAGCCCCAGCCGCTATGTTGAATATGCCAAAACCACCTTGCCCCGCCGTGTGCGCTTGGATGGCTTGAAGATCGTAATCGATTGCGCCCATGGGGCTGCCTACCGTGCCGCCCCTGATGTGCTTTGGGAATTGGGTGCCGAAGTCATCCGCGTCGGCACATCCCCTGATGGCTACAACATCAACAATGGTTGCGGGTCGACCGATACCGCTTTGGCGGCCCAAACTGTCCGCGACACGGGCGCCCATGCTGGTATCTGTCTTGATGGCGATGCCGACCGCATTATGATTTTGGATGAAACCGGTGCGGTTGCCGATGGCGATCAGATCATGGCTTTGCTGGCTGCATCCTGGGCCAAGGCCGGCAAGCTGAACGACAACACCCTTGTCGCAACGGTCATGTCGAACCTTGGTCTTGAGCGATACCTGCAAGGGCAGGGCATTACCCTCAAACGCACCCCTGTCGGGGATCGCTATGTGGTTGAGGAAATGCGTCGTGGCGGGTTCAATCTGGGCGGCGAACAGTCGGGTCATATCGTGATGACGGATTATGCCACCACGGGCGACGGGTTGCTGGCGGGGCTGCAATTCCTGTCGCAACTGCAAGAGACCGGCAAGCCTGCCTCCGAGCTGACAAAGAGCTTTGAGACCGTCCCGCAAATGCTTGAAAACGTGCGGTTTACCAAAGGCTCCACCCCGCTTGAGGACGCCGCTGTGAAAGCCGCCATTGCCGATGGTGAGGCCCGTTTGGCTGCATCGGGGCGCTTGTTGATCCGCAAGTCCGGTACCGAGCCTTTGATCCGTGTGATGGGTGAATCCGAGGATGCGGATTTGTTGAAGGACGTCGTTATGGGCATCGCGGGCACCATCGCCAAGTTGTAGCCCCTGTTGCGCCGCGCCGCTTTCACCGTGCGGCCCCCTTACATATCTTAAACGCTGCTGCGGCAGGGTCCGGCCCGATCATCACGTATTGGAGCCGCCCCATGTTCGAGACCTCAGCCCGCCTGTCCATGCCCTATATCCAGCCCGCGCAGGCTCAGAAACATATCACCCATAATGAGGCGCTGGCCCTGTTGGATGTGCTTGTTCAAGCCTGCGCCACCAGTGCGACTGTGACCGTCCCGCCCGCTGATCCCGATTTGGGCGAATGCTATTTGATCCCCGCTGATGCGGTCGATGATTGGGCGGGCCACACCGATCAGATTGCCCAGTTCCGGTCCGACGGGTGGCAGTTCACGGACCCCAACGCGGGCTATATGGTTTGGATCGAAGATCAGGGTGCGTCGCTGGTCTATGACGGTGCTGCGTGGCAAACGCCTGTGTCCGGCAGTGGTGGCGGCGGCGGGTTTCCTGTGTCGGTTGCGGGTCTTGGCATCAATGGCAACTTCGATGCGGTCAATCGCTTAGTGGTCGGATCGGATGGGACCTTGCTGACCCATGACGGGGCAGGGCATCGGCTGACGGTCAACAAGGCCTCTGCGTCTGACACGGCCAGCCTGCTGTTTCAAAGCGATTGGTCCGGCCATGCAGAAATGGGTCTGGCCGGTGACACCCAGTTTCGGATCAAGGTCAGCGCGGATGGCGGCACATGGGTCGATGCTTTTGCGATTGATCCGGCTGCACAATCCATCAACCTGTCCCCTGCGGGGTCTGTTGTGTTCAGTGTCACGGATGCTTCTGCGACCTTGGATGTGCCTGTGCAGGGGTTGGCTGTTCAATCGGATGCCTACGACGCGACGGATGGTAAACTGCTGACCACGGGTGCATTTGGATGGGGCGCGCAGGCTGTGTCTGCGGACAGTGGACCAGTATTCGGGGCGAACGCTTCTGGCGTCTATGCAAAACTGTCGACGACGCCGGATGCGCCGACGCCATCTGACGGATTTGCGATCAAGCTGACCAAACAAGCCGATCAATCTGCTGCGATTTGGGTGGATCAATCCGTATCGCCCGAGGTTTATGTGGCCACCGATCACAGCGGCGCGCAAAGCGATTGGCGCAAGGTGGTTCATTCGCACAATCTGGTTGGCACGGTTGCCCAATCGGGTGGCGTGCCGACGGGGGCTGTCATTGAACAAGGCGACACGGCGAACGGATCTTACGTGCGGTATGCGGATGGGACGCAGATGTGCTGGTTTACGACAGCGACACTGACGGCCAATGGCGCTGCAGTTGGTACCACTGGGTTTTACAAAAGCGCCCCTGCGGCGTGGAGTTATCCGGCAGCTTTTGCATCTGACCCGACCGTAACCGCGACAGTGCAGGCCCTATCCGGCGATGCCGCACAATTCGCGAGCGTGGACACGGGCAGCTTGAGCGCTGCGTCCTGTGATTTCGTGCTGAGCGGGCTTCAAGGTGCGACGGGCCAAGTTCATGGCATTGCGACGGGGCGTTGGGTCTAACGCGCTTCGATCAGTTGCGATTTCTCGCGGATTGCGAGGATCGAGGAATAGGTTGAAACGCAGTAGGGCACGCAAAAGGTGATCAGGATTTTGGCAATGCTGCCTGATGTCAGTGTGCCGGACATCAACGCGTCACCGTGGTTGATGCAGGCAAGAACCACGCCCACGATCAAAGCGATTTTGGCCGCCCGACGCACCACAGAGGGCTGACGGGCGAGCCAGAAGAACGATGCCTTTTCCGGCGCGTCTGTTGTGCTGTGCGACGTCACCCTAAAGCCTCTTCCAGTTCTCGCGCGGCCAGAAGGTAGTAGTTGCGCGTCGGCGCATTGACCGTTTGATCCGCGACCCTGCGCAGGGCTGCGGTTTTAACTTTGGTGGCCTCTGCGATCAGGGCGTCTGTGGCAAGCAACCGGTCGACCAATTCCATCGCCCATTGCGGATCATCCTTGGCCAGCGCGTCTTGCGCGGCGGTCAGGACAGCTTGTGCGCCCCCTGCCAGAGCGATGATTTTTGCGGCCTCAGCGGCGGGTGGCAGTTCGCCAAGGCTGGTTGGATTGCCGTCGAACCAGCCAAGTGTCCCTGCAAAATACGCGCGCGAGGCATAGCCGACATCGCCATAAAATTCCTGCAAATAGGGCTTGCTTGCCAAGTGGTCCGGCAGCTTGAGACCCGCGGCGATGGTCACGGGATCAAGCCCTGCATTCATACCTTCAACGGTAGCTGAAACTACGTGCCGGATCGCGTCTCGGTAATCGGTCAATGCGGTTTGGATCGCCTCTGCCCCGATGACAGGCTGTGTGTGACCGGGGGCCAGAATGTCGGGCTGATAGGCCATAAGCTGGTCCATCGTGTCGGCCCAAGCATCAAAGTCGCGATACGGCGTGCCGCGGATCGCATAAAGGTTCGGGAAGGCGTGGTAAAAGTTGTCGCCGCTGCACAGGATTTTCTGATCGGCCAGCCAGACGATGATGTGATCGGGGGTTTCGCCGGGGGCTTTGGCAAGTTCCAGATCAAAGCCTTCGCGGGTGATATGGGTTGTCTCGGAAATGCGCAGGGTCGGTTCGATGTAGCCCGCGCCCATGCCTTTCATCGGACGGTCGCCGGGGCCGACACCGACGCTGATCCGCTCGTCCGGTTGCAGGCTGATGCCGAAGTGCCGCTTGGTCCGCGCCATGAGCGCCTTGTTGGGGGCAGGGCGGGTGTCGTCCAAGCCGACGAGATCGGAAAAGAAGTTGTCCGCCGCGATCACTTCGACATCGCGCCCGTCCGCAAAGACAGTCGCCCCCGAAATATGGTCGCGGTGCGAATGGGTGTAGATGATCGTGGTGATGGGCAGCGTGGAAATCTTGCGGAAATCGGCCAAGATGTTTTCAGCCGCCTGCGTGGTTTCGGTCGTGTCGACCAGTACGATCCCGTCTGTCCCAACCAGAAAATGCACGTTTGAGGCGGCATAGCCCACGGCCGTAAAGACGTTGGGCGACAGTTCGTGGATCTTCTTTTCAAACTGCTTGTTCTGGGCGATCAGATTTGGATGGGCGGGCATTGCAGCTCTCCGTTGTGATGTTGGTCTGAGGGTGTGTTACGCGGCACCGCTTTGCGTGGCTTCATCGCGTTCGGGCCGGACGGCGCTGATGCCGGAATAGCCGATCAGATCATCCATCGTCAGCTCTCCGTTTCGGTTCTCAAAGACCTTGATGTATTCGACCATCGTGTTCGAGTGCTCGCGCATCATGCCTTCTGCCCGCACCGCGTCGCCGTTTTGAATGGCCTCAAAAATCACCTTGTGTTGCGAGTTGCCAAGCTTGAGCCGGAAAAGGCTGCTTTCCACCCCGTCTTTGGTCGACAGCACCTGCCGGTCAAAGGCCATCGACCCGACCTCTAGCAGGGGCAGGTGGCTGATCCGGTTGCAGGTGAACCCGACAAAATCGTTGCCGCATCCATCCAGAATGGTTTTGTGGAACATCGCGTTTTGTTGCTGCATTTGGCGCAGTGTCGGGTCGTCCAAACGCCCCAAACCGATCAAGCGGTCGATTTCGTCAATGACCGGTTCCAGCGTTGCCATGATATTGTGTCGTCCCGCCGACTGCGCCATGAGCCGCGCCGCGAGGCTTTCCAAGTGACCTCGCACTGCGACGGCTTGCAGGATGTCGGCCACCGAAGGGCTGTTCACAAAATAACCGCGCCCTTTGTTGCGCCGGATCAGGCCTTCGTGTTCGAGCATCCGTAAGGCAAGCCGCACCGGCGTGCGCGACACGTTGTATGTATCGCAAAGCTGCGCCTCGGACAGGCGTTCTTCTTTGCCGAAGGTGCCAAAAACGATGTCTCTTCGGATTCGCGCCGCGAGTTCTGTGTCAATAGATTCCATTACGGTATTCATGCTCTTTAGGATCCCAAAGTCAAGACTGGCTCAGTTGAAATGGGGTTAGATACGAAATTATCGCTTGATTTGGGATCCTCACTTAGCGTTAATAGTGAAGAAACACGCTGGAATCAGGGTGCGGGAGGGAGAGTGTCAAATCTCTTGGGATCCCAAGCCGAATTGATCCAGATACGCCAAACTCGGGGAGGGGTTATGCGGTTCACTTATCTTGCACATGTCCCTGCGCTTGCAGCGTTTTTGCGCCTGCGTGCTGCGCCTGTCTTTGGCAGAACCGAACAACAGGAGCCGTAGCATGGATACCAAAACAGACATAACTTCGCTGCAACATTTCATTGCCGGTCAATGGGTCGACGCAGAAGGTGGTGGCACGTTTGATGTGCTTAATCCGCTTGATGACAGCCTGTATTGTCTGGCTGCCAAGGGCACCGGCGGCGATATTCGCAAAGCTGTGGCGGCGGCCAAGGCTGCGTTCCCTGCGTTCAAGGAAACCACCCCGTCCGAGCGTGAACGCTGGCTGCTGCGTGTCGCCGAGATTATGGAGCAGCGCAAAGATGATCTGGTCAACTGCCTGATCGACGAGATCGGATCGCCCTTTAGCAAAGCGATGTTTGAGTTCACCAAGGGGCTGACGATGGTCCGTGCCGCTGCGGGTATGTGTCGGAACATGCGCGGTGAGACGATCCCGTCCGACCGTCCTGGCACGGTGTCGATGTCGATCCGCGAACCTTTGGGTGTTGTTGCTGTCATCACGCCGTTCAACGTGCCTTTGATCAAGACCACACGGTTGGTTGCCAATGCTTTGGCTTGTGGGAATACGGTTGTGCATCTGACCTCAGAAATGGCGCCGCATCTGTCGGTGATCTTTGCCGAGATCGTGGCAGAGGCGGGGTGCCCTGAGGGGACGTATAATGTGGTGTCTGGTTTCGGGGCCGAGATTGGCGATGACCTGACCGGCCACACCGACGTTGATTTTGTGACCTTCACTGGATCAAGCGTTGTGGGCCAGCACATCAACGAGATTTGTGCCAAGAACAAAACCCCCAACACGCTTGAGCTGGGTGGCAAAAGCCCGACCCTTGTGATGGCCGACGCTGATCTGGAAGCGGCCATGCCTTTGGTGGCCCGTTCCATCTTTATGTTCGGGGGGCAGGCCTGTATCGGGTCGAGCCGGTTCTATGTGGAACGGCCTATCTATGATGAGTTCGTCAAACGGTTCTCGATGATTGCGGGCAAGGTGGGGATGGGCGATTTGCGCGATCCCAACACAGTGATTGCGCCGATCATTTCCGATCGTCAGCGCCAGCGCGTCAAAGATCATATCGCCGATGCCGTCGCCAAGGGTGCGACCATTGCGGCGGGCGGTGAATGGGAAGGCAACCGGTGCCAGCCTACATTGCTGACCGGTGTGAGCGACGATATGACCGTCTGCAAAGCCGAGACTTTTGGGCCTGTGACCTCGATCTATCCCATCGACAGCTATGAGGAAGGGTTGGAGAAGGCGAATGACACTGAATACGGTTTGTCCTCGGCGATCTTTACCAAAAACATCGACCGCGCCTTCCACTTTGCCAAGAACATCGAGGCTGGCATGTGCCACATCAACGGCCCAACCATTCACGACGAAGCGCATGTGCCTTTCGGGGGCAACGGTGAATCAGGTGTCGGCCGTGAAGGCACCGATGCCGATATGGAAGCAATGACAGAACTTAAATGGGTGACCATACAGCTATGACTTTTACACTTTATCACCACGGGTCATCCGTATGCGCCGCAAAGGTTCGCTTTGCCATGGCAGAAAAGGGTATGGAATGGGACGGTGAATACATCGACATTCTGGCCGGTGAACAGTTCGAGCCTGAGTATCTGAAGATCAATCCAAAGGCAGTTGTGCCAACGCTTGTGCATGATGATCTGATCATCACCGACAGCACTGTGATCGTGGAATACCTTGATCAGATTATGCCTGAGAACTCGGTTCATCCCACCGACCCTTACGCGCGCGCGCAGGTGCGGTATTGGACCAAGGCCGTGGACGAAGACCTGCATCCGGCCTGCGGTGCCATGACGTTCCTGTGTTCGCACCGTCACACCGTTTTGCGCAAACTGGGCAAAGAGGGCGCTGAGGAATTTCTGGCCTCGACCCCTGAATTTTCAGTGACCTCGGATTGGAAAAGTTTCAAGGATTCCATCGTGCGTCATGGCTTTGATGCGCCCGGTGCGCTTGAGAAGGTCAAACTGTATGACAGCTATCTTTACAAGATGGAAGCCGCACTTGAAGGCAATGACTGGCTTGTCGGGAACACGTTCTCCATCGCTGACATTGCGCTGACCCCATACGTCAACCGACTTGCGATGATGTCCATGCGCGGCATGTGGGAAAACGGGCGCTTGCCCAATGTCACCCGCTGGTTTGCCGCCATCGAAAAGCATGAACATTTCAAATCTTGCTTCCTTGATTGGGTGCCTGAAGACTTGACCAACGACCTGCGGGAGAACGGCACCAAAAGCTGGCCCGAAGTTGCAAAAATACTTGAAATAGAAATCTGAAGAAGGGGAGGCTGACATGGGCCGATTAAATGGAAAGACAGCTGCCGTTACGGGTGCCGCGCGTGGCATTGGTGCAGAGTATGCAAAGAAGCTGGCGGCCGAGGGTGCCAATGTTATCGTCACCGATATTCTGGACCCTGCCGAGGTTGTCGCTGAAATCAACGCTGCTGGTGGTGGCAAAGCCACGGGCATGGTTGTCGATGTCACATCCGACGACGACCTGAATGCGATGGTTGCCAAGGCAGAGGACGAATACGGGTCTTTTGACATTCTGATCAACAACGCCGGAATGTTCGCCAACCTGACCCCCAAGCCGTTCTTCCAGATCGACAACGACGAGTTTGACAAGGTCATGACCGTCAACACCCGCTCTATTCACCAAGCGACCAAGGCGGCTTTGCCGGCCATGATGCGCGCAGGGGGTGGCAAGATCGTCAACATCGCATCCGGCACGTTCTACTACGGCCCTCCCGGTCTGTCGCATTACACTGCATCGAAGGCCGCTGTGATCGGTTTGACCCGTGGCCACGCCCGCGAGCTTGGCGACAAGAACATCCAGATCAACGCGATTGCTGTGGGTCTGACCGAAAGCAGCTCGATCAAGGGTGAAGACAAGTGGGACCGCGCCCGTGGTCCTACAGTCGATTCCCGTTCCATCAAGCGCGACATGGTGCCTGAGGATCTGCTTGGGACTTTGATGTTCCTTGTGACCCCCGACAGCGACTTTTTGACCGGTCAGACGATCAACGTCGATGGCGGCAAGGTGAACCTTTGATCCGTATCGGTTGATCCACAAAAAAGCATCGGGCCGCTTCTGGCCCGATCTCCCTGAATGAAAGAATTTGCCCCCGTGACAGCACGCAAAAATATCCTGTTCATCATGTGCGACCAGCTTCGCTATGACTACCTGTCTTGTGCCGGTCACAAGACGTTGGACACCCCTAATATTGATGCGCTTGCGGCCCGTGGTGTCCGGTTTTCGAACACATATGTGCAGTCCCCGATTTGCGGCCCAAGCCGTGCCAGTTTTCTGACGGGGCGGTATATATCGTCCCATGGCGCCACTGGCAATTTCCTGCCCCTGCGTGTCAGTGAAAAGAACATTGGTGACTATCTGAAACCGCTGGGTGTGCGGCCTGTTCTGGTCGGCAAGACCCATATCATCCCCGATCGCGACGGCATGGCCCGTCTTGGGATTGACCCTGAAAGCGAGATTGGCGTGCACCTGTCGCAGGGCGGGTTTGAACCCTATGAGCGTGACGACGGCGTCCACCCTGACACGATGGTCAAGCCGGGCTTGGCCTATAATGAATACCTCAAATCCAAGGGCTACACAGACCACAGCAACCCGTGGCATTGGTCGGCCAATTCTGTCGAAGGTGGTGACAATGAAGCGGGCGTGCGGTCCGGCTTTTTCAATGACATCGCGGATAAGCCCGCGCGTGTCGCCGAAGAGGATTCCGAGACCCCCTACATGACCCGCCGTGCCATGCAGTTCCTCGATGAGGACGATGGCGAAAAGCCGTGGCTGCTGCATCTGTCCTACATCAAACCGCATTGGCCCTACATCGCGCCCGAGCCTTACAATTCGATGTATTCCGCTGATGACGTGCAGCCGGTGGTCCGGTCCGATCAGGAACGCGAGGACCCGAACCCCTTTGCCGAGCTGATGCAAAACCGTGTCAGTGCCCGCACCTTTTCCCGCGATGGCGCCCGCGAGACTGTGATCCCGACTTACATGGGCCTCATCAAACAGATCGACGACCAGCTTGGCGTCTTGTTCGCACATATGGAAAAGCTGGGCGTGCTGGACAACACCATGATCGTGTTCACCTCAGACCACGGCGATTATCTTGGCGATCACTGGATGGGCGATAAGGAATATTTCCACGATCCGTCCGTCAAAATCCCGCTGATTATCGCGGACCCTGATCCGGCCTGTGATGCAAGCCGTGGCACGGTGCAGGACAAACCTGTTGAGGCCATCGACCTGCTGCCGACCTTCATCGACTACAACGGCGGGGCGATCCCGCGCAACATTCTTGAGGGCCGGTCCCTGATGCCTTTGCTGCGCGGTGAGCAGACCGAATGGCGCGAATTTGCCATCAGTGAATACGACTATTCGCAACAGTCCTTCAGCCCCAAAACGTCCCGCCCTCCGATTGAATGCCGCGTTTACATGATCGCCAATGACAAGTGGAAATACATCCACGCCGCAGGGTTCCCCCCTGTGTTGTTTGATCGGGAAAACGACCCTGATGAGTTCACCGATCTGGGCAGATCGCCGGAGCATGCAGATCAATGCGCGGTGATGCATCGGGCTTTGGCGGATTGGTCTTTGCAGTACCGCCAGCGCGTGACCGTATCCGAGGAACGGGCGACCGAGATGATCGGCCTTGAAGACAAGCTGGGCGTGCTGATCGGATATTGGGACGAAGACGACATCGTGGCTCCTGCAAAAGCGCCAAGCTTTTCGGGGACCGGTGAAACCACCTAACTGCTTTCAAGAAACGAAGGCAGACGAATGAACGGAATGATCAAACGGGAGGAAACCATGATCAAGACACTCGTAGGCGCCAGCCTGGCGCTTGGCCTGCTGGCCAGCACCGCATCTTCACAAGCGCTTTTGACCGCAGAAACGGGCCCTCCGGGCACTGTGCCGTTCACGGCCATGACTGTGCTGGCTGAAATTGCATCCGCCGAAGGCATTGCTGATTTTCAGATTGCAGACAGCCAGACCGCGACGAATTCATTGCAGAACCTTGCCGAGGGCAAAACGGATGTTTCGATCTCGCCTTTGATCCTGACGTTCCTGATGTCCAAAGGGGCAGGCCCCTACGCCAAACTGGGCGCTGAAAAGGGGTCAGAGCTGGTCAGCAATGTGCGCGTTTTGCACACCTATAACTATGGCGGGTTTGGGCTTTATGCCTACAACAGCTCTTCGGTGAAGGGGTGGGATGACGTTGCCGGCAAAACGATCCTGAACGGTCCTCCGCGTGGAGCAGCACTGACCAATGACCGCGGCATTCTGCAACTGGTCAGCGGTGTCGAGGATGGCAAGGACTACAAAGGTATTCAGGTGAACTGGGGCCAGATGGCGAAGACCATCACCGACGGTTCTGCTGATGCGATGATGCTGCCTGTGACCTTCCCTGACACGCGGATCACACGGTCTTTGGCCGCTGGTGACATGACGCTGTGGTCTATCCCAAAAGACATTTGGGAAGGCGAGGCCATGCAAAAGTATATCAAAAGCCCGGGCACGGCTGGCCTGGTCTTTGATCTAAGCGATATTGCACCGGTCAAGGGTCTGACGATTGTCAGCGAAGACGGTGTGTGGCGCAGCCCGACAACTGTTGGCGCTGAAGTCGTGAACGCGTCTATGGACTTTGAAACAGCCAAAGCTCTGACCGCTGCGGTCATCGCGAACACCGATACGTTCCTGAACAAAGCGCCTTACATGGCGACCACAAATGTGGGCTCTGTCGGGTTTGGCCTGTGTGGCGCGGTACCGGTGAAGTACCACCCCGGTGCGGTTGCGGCCTATGAAGAGGCGGGCATGACTGTGCCTGACTGCGCCAAGCCTTAATCACTTAAGGTAGCAGGACTAAAACGAACAGGGGTTGCGGCAGCGTCGCGACCCCGCCCCTTTCCAATACATGAGAGCCGATATGTCTGACGCCACCGCTGTCCAGAATACGTCAAAAACGCTGGTGACCCGGATCATCTTCTGGCTTTCAATCTTGTTTGTCATCCTTGGCATGATCAACGCGATGCCTGGTATTCCGGGCCTTGATCAATGGGTCAAAGACGCCACGGGCAATAAAGATTTCATTATCCGTAAGTTCCCGTTTGAATATTACTACCCCTTCGCCTTTGCGGTGATGATGCTGATTGTCGCCCTGAAACATTCGATGTGGCGGGCTTGGGCTGACAAAAGCATGATCCGGCGACGATTTGGATTGCTGATGGATCTGGCCTTGATCACCATGGCCTTCACGATTTCCCTGACCTATCTGGTTGAGATCGAATCCGTCTGTCTGGTCGATCAACTGACCGGCGACCGCGCCCGCATGATCGCTGAAAGTATGCAGATCGAACGCGACAATGCTGCCCTGTTCGGGTTGCCGGAACCGACCACCGTTGATGACCCTCAATGCCTGAACACCACCGGCCCTTGGCTGGTTTTGATCATCGGTTTGGCGATTGTTGTCTTTCTTGCCTACAACGTGAAAGTCTGGGGCTTGCCGCTGGTCTTGGTTGCGATCCTTGTGGCGTCCTACACCATCATCACAGTGTTGGTTTGGTACTTCTACGGTGTCGACGACATCAACAAATATCTGGTCACAAAGATCGGGGGCGAGCCGCGATTGCTGTCAGATGGCAGGCCGCGTGTGCATGACATTCTGGTCAACAACGCCTCGGGTCTGTTGGGTCGCTTTATGGACATCATCCTGAACGAGATTTTCCCCTACCTGATCCTGGGCGCTTTGTTCGGTGCTTCCGCTGGCGGTAAATCCCTGATCACTGTGGCCTTCCGTTGGACCCGTAACCTTGCGGGCGGGCCTGCTCATGCGGCCATTGTATCGTCGGCCATGTTTGGAACCATCTCGGGCGGGCCGATTGTGAACGTGCTGT
This sequence comes from uncultured Sulfitobacter sp., assembly GCA_964636575.1. Lineage (GTDB taxonomy): Bacteria > Pseudomonadota > Alphaproteobacteria > Rhodobacterales > Rhodobacteraceae > CAZWSE01. Next base: position 27,381 of record CAZWSE010000040.1, read on the forward strand.
CGACCGGTGTGCTGACCATCCCGATGATGATCAAGCGCGGGTTCTCAAAGGTTTTTGCCGGCGGGATGGAGGCTGCTGCCTCATCCGGTGGGTCGATCATGCCGCCCGTGATGGGCGTGGCTGCCTTTATCCTCGCCGCGTTGACAGGGGTTCCCTATAGCGAGGTTATCATTGCGGCGGTTATTCCTGCGATTGCTTATTTCTTGTGCCTGTTTCTGGCCGTGATGTTCCAAGCCCGCAAACAAAAGATCAAAGCCATTGGCGAGCTGACCGACGACATGTTGATAACCCGTCAGGACATGCTGAACCTCGTGATGATCTTCCTGCCGATCCTGATCATTCTGGTGTTGCTTTTGACCAGCAAGGAAAACGTAGGCTGCGGGTTCTTGGGCGGATTGATGGGTGCGGAGCGCGTGTTTCTTGAAGGCGGCGGATGCCGTGCGACAGACCTGCCGTGGGTCTTGCAACTTGTCCAAAACGCCGCTGGCGATGCGGGCAGTGCAGGGTGGTGGGCTGTGATCGTGCTGTGCTTTGCCCTGTTCCTTGACCCTGAAATGCGCGCCAAACCTTCCAAGCTGCTGCATTCGTTCTCGGAAGCGGGCATCTTGATTGCGACGCTTTATCTGATGTTTCTCGCCGTTTCGATCATCGACTTTTGCCTGAAATTCACGGGCATGCCGTTCTTTATCTCGCTGGATGTGTTGCAATGGTTGCAAGGGTTGAACCTTGGGGCGGAAGGGTCGACCATGTTCCAGTTCCTCGCCTTGTTCGTGACGATGCTGCTGGCCATCCTGCTTGGCATGGGGATGCCTGCGGTGCCTGCCTATATCAACGTCGCCCTGTTGATGGGGCCGGTGCTGGCGGGGCTCGGGATTTCGATCTTCTCGGCCAATATGTTCATCTTCTACTTCGCTGTGGCCTCTGCCATTACGCCGCCCGTTGCATTGGCGGCCTTCGCGGCGGCGACCATCACCAAGGCTGAACCGATGGCCACGGGCTTTGCCGCGGTGCGGGTCGGGATTGTGATGTTTGTGATCCCCTTTGTCTTTGCGCTTTACCCAGAAATCTTGCTGATCGAGGCCGCGGTCATTGATCCTGCAAGTTCTGATGGTGCTGCGATTGAGTTCTTACCGGGCTATGATGGCACAGTTGATTGGGGCGCGCTGGCGCTGCTGTTGGTCCGTTTGGTCTTGGCCCTCTACCTGCTGGCGAGCGCGTTGGCGCGGTTTGATCGTGCAGCCTTGCCCATGTGGGATGTGGCGCTGCGGTTGCTGCTTGCCATTGCGATCATGATGAAAGCGCCAACCGTGTTTGCGGCCGCCTGTGTCGTCGCTGTGGCGTGGCTGGTGCTGCACTACATGCGCAACCGGCACCCCGATCAAGGCGAAGCCCACGCATAGCAGGCCCGCCAGTCTCAAGCTTTTCAAGAAGGAACGACCCCTATGGCGAAACTCGGAGAAGACATCATCGGAACCAGCGGCGTGTCGCCGTTTTTCAAGCTTGCCAATGCAGATGAAGTGTCGATTGATGCCCCCGAAAACCGGATGGGCGACGCGCTGCGCACTTGGGTACGATCCTTCAGCGGGTTTCAAAAAGAGGCGCTTGTGCGCTCTGCCAAGACAGGGGATACATGGCGGCTTGTGTCGGACGAAGGGCCGTACCTGAACGGCCATGACGCCGCCCCGTGCCCGTTGGCATTCTTGTCGACCGGCATGGTTGCCAGCTTCATGAACGAGATCCTCGCACTCGCCAAAACGCAGGGCGTTGAGATCCGCAAGCTGAAGCTAACCCAAGACAACTACTACACGATGAAAGGGTCTATGCCGAAACGGACCATGGTGGGCGGTGCCGAGAACATCGAGCTTCAGGTTGAGATTGATTGCGATCTTGATGATACTGCGCTGAACGAATTTCTGGTCAACGCGACCTACGCGTCCCCTTTGAACGGGTTGATGCGGGGGCAGCTGGAAAGCCTGTTCAAGCTGGGCAAGAACGGGGTTGAATTGCCCACTGCCAAGGTTGCCGAATTGGACGGCGCATTGTTCCCCGATCCGGGCGATCACTTTGCTAAATCCAAGCCCACTGCCGACAGTTTGACACTGATGGACAAGGTCGGACCGACCCCGAAGAAAGAGGTCGCCAAGGGCACCACATCGGGCGGGTCATCCCTGTCGGATGATCAGGACAGACGGTTGAACATCGGGGCCGTTGCGGTCCTGCGCGAGGACGGGATCAAGGACATCCAGCAGATGCAATATTCGCCCTATGGCACGTCGTTCCGGTTTCTCAGTTCAGAAGACGGACGCGCGCCGGATGCGAATACCTTGATCAGCGCAGGCATCGGGTTTTGCTTTATGACCCAGTTCGGGCGGTTCGTGTCGATGCTGAAACTTGATCTGCCGGACTACCGGATCGTGCAGGACACGCACTTTAGCCTTGGCGGTGCCAGTGGCGGAACGGGCAAGGCAGGGGAGGCGGACCCGATTGAAACCCACGTCTATCTCGAGACCGGTGAAAGCGACGAGATGGCGCAAGAGATGTTGGATATCTC
>CAZWSE010000041.1:0-22999 GCA_964636575.1 uncultured Sulfitobacter sp.
GGGTCTTGGTTGGGAACAACTGTTTTCGACGGGGCGCGGCTATTCAATGGCAAGGCGCCCGACCTCGAAGCACACTGCGCGCGGATCAACCGCTCTGCCGAAGCGCTCATGATCACCCCGACTGTCAGCACCGAAGACATGGTGGCCACAGTCCGCGAAGGGCTCAAACACTACAGCAAGGATCAACCCGTCTACATCCGACCCATGTATTGGGCGCTCGAAGGGGATGAACTGGGGATTGTACCACGCGAAAATGCGACCGGCTTCGCGATCTGCCTGGAAGAAATCCCGATGGCACCGCCGGAAGCAGCAACCACCCTCACCCGCACGCGGTTTCGCCGCCCTGTTCTGGAAGACAACGTAGTCAATGCAAAAGCAGGCTGCCTCTACCCCAACAACGCACGCATGATGGCAGAGGCGCGGTCTAAAGGCTTCGGCAATGCTTTGGTCGCAGACGCGGCGGGCAATGTGGCCGAAACGGCCAGTGCGAATATCTTCATGGTCAAAGACGGTGAGGTGTTCACGCCTATCCCCAACGGTACGTTCCTTGCAGGAATCACACGTGCGCGCCACATGGCAAACATGAAGGCGGATGGTATGCGCGTGCACGAAACGGTTCTGTCATTTGAGGATTTCCATGACGCAGACGAAGTTTTCATGTCTGGCAACATGATGAAGGTCACTCCGGTTAAAGCCTTCGATGATACAAGCTTTGATCTGGGCGCAAACGCCAACCCAATCACCCGCCGCGTCCGCGAGATGTACTGGGATTGGGCAGCGAGCGAAGGTTGAAACCAAGAACTGCTTCTGTCTCTGGGCATCAAAGCCTTATTTGAGTATTTTCAAAAGGGTAAAGCCATCTGCTTGCGCCCCAGCTTTACCCTTTGCGAAATACTCAAAAAAACCAAAAAAAACGGGCATGCGAAGTCGTTTTCAGTGTTCTAACCGCGCTGGGCTAGCCCACTTCCGCTGCCAACCGCTCAAACACGGCGACGACTTCTGTCGCAGACGCCGCTTCAACCGCTCCATCTCGAACCTGATCTTGGGTCCACATCCAGCTTTTCGCAGGATCATCCCGCATGGCCCACTTCGGAAACAACCGCGACTGAACGGGAGACTGCACCAAAAGCCGAACATCCAAATGCCGGTCGTCCTCAAGAATGCGAGCGTACGCATTCTCAATCTTGCCCTCGGGGCCTTCTAACAGTTGCAAGTACAGATCCGCCCTACAAATCAAAGCGCCCGTAATGTCGTCGCGCTTATTGCGCGCCCTTGAGGTCATAAGAATGTTTGCAAGATGGGACATATCGAACCCGAAAGGGCGCGAGGCGTAGATCAATTGCTGCATAAGTTGGCCCTTTGAAATTGTGGTTCCAACCTTGCGCCTAGAGCTTCAACAGCACAACCCCAAGCCCAATGCAAAGCGCCGCCCCCCAGCGCCACCGAGTGACAGGCTCGCGCAAAAAAACCGCCGCAATGATGACCGCAAACAAGATACTGCTTTCACGCAGCGCCGCCACAAGGGCTATCGGGGCTTGCGTAAACGCCCACATCGCCACCCAATAAGATGCAGTCGACAAAAGGCCCGCGATCACTCCGACCTTCCATGCCGGTTTGAGCGCTGTAAATGCCCCCTGACCTTGGGTGGCAGCCGCATAGGTGACCATGACAACCCCATCGACCAGCATCAACCACATTAAGTAACCGGTTGCTGCCCCTGCGATCCGCGCGCCATACCCATCGGTCAGGGTATAGCCTGCCGTAAAACAGGCCGTCCCGAGCGCATAAAACAAAGCCTGCCCCCGCATTCGACCTGACGTGCCACCTTTGAACGCCATCAACAGCAGTCCACCAGAGATGCACAAGACAGCGACGGCTTCATTCAGTTGCAACACCTCACCAAGCCAAAGCATCGACACCAGCGCCACAATCAATGGCGCTGACCCGCGCGCCAAAGGATAGGCCTGCGACAAGTCCGCGTGGGCGTAGGCTTGCAACAAGAACAGCTTATATCCTGCGTGCAAAACTCCTGAAGCCAAAATCCACGGCCAGGCGGCCCGTGCGGGTGCTTCTACAAAGGGCAGCACCACAACCGACACGGCCATCCCGACAAAGATAAATACCATCATTGTCGCTTGTCTGTCGGCTCTTTGCTTGAGCACGACATTCCACCCGGCATGCATCACGGCTGCGGCTAGGACGGCAAGAAAGACATGGTTTTCCACCCCTTGGCTAAGATACCGATTTCACCGCAAGGTCCAGCACAATCCACAGATTGCCATTGCGCCGCTGGCCAACCCGCGCCATGATCGCAGACCGAAGGAGACCCAGCCCATGCGCAAGTTTCTCGTTGTTCTCGACGACAGCACAGAGTGTTTGAACGCGATGCGGTTCGCTGCCATGCGCGCGGCCCATACAGGCGGTGGTGTCGAGATTTTGGCGGTCATTCCACCTGATGAATTCAACCATTGGATTGGCGTCGGAGAGGTCATGCGTGAAGAGGCCCGCGAACGTATCCACGCTCATTTTGAGGTTTTTGCCAAATGGATGCGTGACAAGCAGCATGTGGACCCAGAACTGGTGATCCGCGAAGGCCAACCCGTTGCTGAAATTCTGGCCCAAGTTCAGGACGATCCTGAAATCGGTGTTCTCGTGTTGGGGGCAGGCACCAGCAACAACGGCCCCGGCCCGCTTGTCACTCAGTTGACCAAAAGCGCGGGCACCCTGCCGATCCCGATTACGATTGTCCCCGGCGATCTGAGCAAAGAAAAGCTTGAAGCGATCACCTAGGCTTTGCCACTGCCCTGCCTCGCCAGTTTAGAATCGTTCCAATCCTTGACTTATCGCACCCGCGCCCGCATATCTGACGGGAACGCTCAGGAGCATTGATATGTTTATTCAGACCGAATCCACGCCAAACCCAGCGACGTTGAAATTCCTGCCCGGACAGGAAGTCATGGACGTGGGCACTGCAGATTTCCCATCGGCTGAAACAGCGGCAAAATCTCCGCTAGCGACCCGCATTTTCGCTGTTGAAGGCGTGTCAGGCGTGTTCTTCGGTCTGGATTTTGTAACCGTCACCAAGGCAGATGACGCGGATTGGGACCACATCAAACCGGCTTTGCTTGGCGCGATCATGGAACACTACCAATCCGGCCAGCCTGTCATGGGCGAAGGCCACACACCTGCGTCCGGTCATGCTGAACACTCTGGCGAAGACGGCGAGATCGTCGGCCAGATCAAAGAGCTTCTCGACAGCCGTGTCCGCCCTGCCGTTGCCCAAGATGGTGGCGATATTACTTTCCACGGATTTGAGCGCGGTGTCGTCTATCTGCACATGCAAGGCGCTTGTGCGGGCTGCCCGTCCTCGACCCTAACCTTGAAAATGGGCATCGAGAACCTGCTGCGCCACTACATCCCCGAAGTGACCGAGGTGCGGCCCGTCGCCGTCTAAGCGCTTATGCCTGACGGACGGTGCTACTGCGGCGCGACCAAGCTGACCATCACCGGCGCGGCCAATGCGTCGACTTATTGTCATTGTTCAGATTGCAAGCGCTGGACGGGATCCGCTGCACCTGTGTTTGTGGCGTTCCCGTCGCGTGATGTCACTCTGACCCCAGACATATCTGAAACGTCCTTCGCAAAAGGCGTCTATCGCCGCAACTGCCCCGATTGCGGAAGCCCGTTGACCGCCCGTTTCGACTATCTGCCAGATCAAACCTATATCCCTGTTGGCGTTCTGGATGATCCGGACCAGTTTCCGCCAACTCTGCATTGTCACGCACTGCAAAAAGTTGCGTGGATCGACATTGAAAACGACGGGCTAGAGATATCTCAGGCCAGTGGCCGCTCTGTCCTGAACCGTTCGGCTTCAAAGTGACCTGTGTTATCGCCTTTGACACCTCGGCCGCGCATATTGCGGCAGCAATCCTGATCGACGGGCAGATTGCCGCTTCCCATTTTGAGGACCGCGCCAAGGGGCAGGCAGAGGCCTTAATTCCGGTCCTGCAAAACCTGCTCGATGACGTGGGCCGCGACTGGTCTGATCTCACCCGCATCGGTGTCGGGATTGGCCCGGGTAACTTCACAGGTATCCGCATTTCTGTCTCCGCCGCGCGTGGGCTGGCCTTGGGGCTTGGTATCCCAGCGGTCGGTGTATCCATGCTTGAGGCCTTGGCCTACGGGGCAAATGGCGATGTCACCAGCTTGATCGACGCACGACGCGATCACGTCTATTATCAGACCTTCGGCAGCAGCCTGTCTGAACCAACCCTGACCGAGATCGACGCTTTACCCCCTTTGACCAGCACCCTTATCGGGTATGAGGCCGACGCCATCGCAGCACGCCTTGGCACCACGTCCACGACACCGACGTACCCCCTTGCAAACAGCATTGCCATGATCGCAGCGACACGCGAAGACACCAGCACCCGCCCGGCCCCCTTGTATCTACGCCCCGCAGATGCAGCCCCGGGGCGCGACGCCGCCCCTGTTTTGATCCCATGACGCCTGAGGCAATGACGCATATCCATGCTGCTGCGAACGCAGATGGCAGTGCTTGGAGCGTCGAAGACTTCGAAAGCCTACTTAGCAGTCCAACGGTCTTTGCGGTCGGCGATGGCCCATGTTTCTGTCTGGCCCGCGTTGTGGCGGATGAGGCTGAAATTCTAACCATCGCAACCCACCCCGACGACCAAGGCAAAGGACACGCAACCCGAGTTCTTGCTCTTTTTGAAACCGCGGCCCGCAGCCGCGATGCATTGACCATCTTCCTTGAAGTCGCGGCAGACAACCAGCCCGCACGGGCGCTTTATACCGCTTGCGGGTACGCTCAAACCGGCTTGCGCAAAGGCTACTACCGCCGCCAAAAAGGGCAAAACGCAGATGCACTGCTGATGTCTAAGGCCTTGACCAAAGGTTAATCGCCGCAATCACCGCATTATCTGGCAGGAATCGGTTGATATTCTCCCCCAGCTACGGCCTAATTTAGGCTGATCACGATGATCTGCTCGCCGACGGGGGAAATCGGCACTTGGTTGCCTGTCCCCACCGCGACACCTAACTGGGAGACTATCACATGACCGTAATGCAAAAATTGCTCGGCGCAGCCGCAGGCATCGCTTTGTCCGCTGGCGCCGCTTTGGCCGAACCTGCCCTTATCTTCGATCTGGGCGGCAAGTTTGACAAATCCTTCAACGAAGCAGCCTTCAACGGTGCCAAACGCTGGGCCGAAGAAACCGGCGGCACCTTCCGTGAAATCGAATTGCAATCCGAAGCCCAGCGCGAACAGGCCCTGCGCCGCTTTGCCGAAGCCGGTGCAAACCCTGTCATCACAACGGGCTTTGCCTTTGCTGATCCGGTTGGCGCTGTGGCAGCCGACTACCCCGACACCAAATTCGTCAACATCGACGGTTGGATGCCAGAAGTCCCTGCCAACGTGCAACTGATCGGCTTTCAAGAACACCAAGGGTCCTACCTTGTGGGCATGATGGCCGCGATGGCGTCCAAGTCCAACAAAGTCGGTTTCATCGGCGGTATGGACATCCCGTTGATCCGTCACTTCGCCTGTGGCTATGCGCAAGGTGTGAAAGCGGTAAACCCAGAAGCAGAAGTGATCGCCAACATGACCGGCACGACCCCTGCAGCATGGAATGACCCCGTCAAAGGGTCCGAGCTGACAAAAGCGCAAATCAGCCAAGGCGCTGACGTGGTTTATGCAGCGGCAGGCGGCACAGGCGTCGGTGTTCTGCAAACCGCAGCTGACGAGGGCATCTTGTCTATCGGTGTGGACAGCAACCAGAACTACCTGCACTCCGGCAAGGTTCTGACCTCCATGATGAAGCGGGTTGATGTGGCGGTCTACGACTCCATGAAAGCCGGCGAAGGCATGGAAACAGGCGGGTTCACCATTCTGGGTTTGGCTGAAGACGGCGTCGGCTATGCGCTGGATGAGCACAACGCAGCACTGGTCAGCGACGAGATGAAAACAGCCGTCGACACAGCCCGTCAGCAGATCATCGATGGCGAGCTGGAAGTTGTTGCCTACTACACCAACGACAGCTGCCCCGTTCTAGACTTCTAAAGAACGCAGCACGAAAAGCAGGGTCGCGCGGCACAGGTTCGCGCGGCCCTTCTACGATCAAGGGGGCAGGCCATGACGGATCAGGCAGCAGCGATCGAGCTGAAAGGCATATCCAAAGCCTTCGGGCCGGTACAGGCCAACAAAGACATCTCAATTCGCGTGATGCCCGGCACGATCCACGGGATCATCGGCGAAAACGGGGCGGGCAAATCCACCCTTATGTCGATCCTCTACGGGTTCTACAAAGCAGACAAAGGCGAGATTTTCATCGCCGGTCAGCGCACCGAAATTCCTGACAGCCAAGCGGCCATTGCCGCAGGCATCGGCATGGTCTTTCAGCACTTCAAACTGGTGGAAAACTTCACCGTTCTCGAAAATATCATCCTTGGGGCAGAAGACGGCGCGCTGCTTATGCCGTCGCTCTCCAAAGCCCGCAAATCGCTGGTGTCGCTGGCGGAAGAATACGGGCTAAACGTGGACCCCGACGCGCTGATCGAAGACATCGGCGTCGGTATGCAGCAACGGGTCGAAATCCTCAAAGCGCTCTACCGCCAAGCAGACATTCTGATCTTGGATGAGCCAACTGGCGTGCTGACCCCAGCTGAGGCCGATCAGCTTTTCCGCATCCTCGATCGTCTGCGCTCTGAAGGCAAAACGATCATCCTAATCACCCACAAACTGCGCGAAATCATGGACATCACCGACACAGTCAGCGTGATGCGACGCGGTGAAATGACGGCTACTGTTAGAACCGAAGATACCTCTCCGGCAGAACTGGCTGAGCTGATGGTGGGCCGAAAAGTGCTGCTGCAAGTTGACAAAATTCCCGCCACTCCCGGCAAGGTGATCCTCAATGTAGACAACCTGCGCGTCGTTGATGATCAAGGGGTCGAGCGGGTCAAAGGCATCAGCCTCAAAGTCCACGCAGGCGAAATACTTGGCATCGCAGGGGTCGCGGGCAACGGGCAATCCGAACTGCTCGAGGTCCTTGGTGGTTATGCCGATGGAACAGGCACAGTGCAGGTCAACGGCACAGAGATTGATCTGACAGGCAAATACTCAGACGGGCAATCGCGCCGCGCCCGCGGCATCGCCCATGTGCCCGAAGACCGGCAGCGCGAAGGTCTGATCATGGACTACATGGCGTGGGAAAACACAGCCTTCGGATACCATCGCGACGCAAAATACGGGACGGGGCTTTTGCTCGACAACGCGGCCATTCGGGCTGACACGACTGAGAAAATGGAACGCTTCGACGTGCGCCCCCCTAACCCGAAACTGGCGGCCAAGAACTTTTCAGGCGGCAACCAACAAAAGATCGTTCTGGCGCGCGAGATCGAGCGAAACCCAGATCTTCTACTCATCGGCCAACCCACCAGGGGCGTCGACATCGGCGCCATCGAATTCATCCACCAGCAAATCGTGGCACTGCGCGATCAAGGCAAAGCGATCTTGCTCGTCTCGGTGGAATTAGAAGAAATCCTAAGCCTCTCTGACCGGATCGCGGTTATGTTCGATGGGCACATCATGGGCGAACGCCTACCAACTGAGACGGACGAAAAAGAACTGGGCCTCCTGATGGCTGGCATCGCAGGAGAAGCGGCATGACCCACACCCCAGCTTTTCTTTTTGGTCAAAATACCTCGGGGGAGCCGCTTGCGGCGGGGGCAGCGCCCCAAACTCCGCTTAGCATAGGCGCAGACACATGGATGTAATGCCCAAATGGGCCGATGTGGTCCTGATCCCACTGATCTCACTGATCCTCGCCGCGATCTTATCGGCACTGGTGATCCTTGCGATTGGGGAAGACCCGGTCGCTGCGGTCAAACTGATGGTCTCAGGCGCGCTAGGGTCCACCTACGGCTGGGGGTACACGCTCTATTACGCGACCAACTTCATGTTCACAGGGCTGGCGGTATCGGTCGCCTTCCATGCACGGCTCTTCAATATCGGTGGCGAAGGTCAGGCGATGTTGGGCGGGCTGGGGGTTGCACTTGCGTGCCTCTATATCCCCTGGCCACATTGGTCACTGGCCCTGATCGGGGCAAGCCTTGGGGCGGCCATGTTCGGGGCAGCATGGGCCGCCATTCCGGCCTATCTGCAAGCCAAACGCGGCAGCCACATCGTCATTACCACGATCATGTTCAACTTCATCGCAGCGGCTGTACTGAACTACCTTCTGGTCAACATTCTGCGCCCGCCGAGGTCGATGGACCCAGCGACTTCGCGCTTTCCCGAAGCGGTCCACCTGCCCACGCTGCACGATATGCTGGCGCCCTTCGGGATCGAATTCAGCAAGAACGCCCCTGCCAATGTATCGCTGGTCGTGGCTATTCTAGCCTGCGTCGCTGTCTGGCTGCTGATCTGGCGAACACGGTTGGGCTATGAAATCCGCGCCTACGGACACTCGGAATCGGCCGCCAAATACGCAGGTATCTCGCCTTTGAAAATCACGATGGTCGCCATGCTCATCTCGGGTGGGCTAGCGGGTATGATGGCCATTAACAACGTCATGGGCGAAGCGGAGCGTCTTGTCTTGAACGCAACCGAAGGCGCAGGGTTCATCGGCATCGCGGTAGCACTTATGGGGCGCAGTCATCCGGCAGGTGTGTTCATCGCGGCTTTGCTTTTCGGGTTCCTCTACCAAGGCGGCGCTGAACTCGCCCTTTGGACATCCATTCCCCGCGAACTCATCGTGGTCATCCAAGCGCTCGTCATCCTGTTCACAGGTGCACTCGACAACATGGTGCGCATGCCCCTTGAAAAGCTGTTCCTGAAACTGCGCAAAGAGGCCGCCTGATGGATATTCTCGATCTTTTCCAGCTTCAGGTGCTCGACAGCACGGTCCGTCTGGCGGTGCCTTTGCTGCTGGCTTGCCTTGCAGGTCTGTTCAGCGAACGCGCAGGCATCTTTGACATCGGGCTAGAAGGCAAAATGCTCGCAGCGGCATTTTTCTCAGCCGCAGTGGCATCGCTTTCGGGCAACGTTTGGCTGGGGCTTCTGGCGGGCATAGGGGCATCAATGGCGCTGAGTATCCTGCACGGTCTGGCCTCAATTACATTTCGCGGCAACCAGTTGATCTCAGGTGTCGCAATCAATTTTCTAGCGGCGGGTCTGACCGTTCTAATCGCACAAGACTGGTTTGCCCAAGGCGGGCGCACCCCGTCCCTGACCGAAGGCGCTCGGTTTGAGGGCATAACCTTGCCCTTCGCCGACAGCCTCGCATCCGTGCCCGTCATCGGTCCGCTTTATTCGGAGCTCATCTCGGGTCATTCCATCCTTGTCTACGTGGCCTTCCTAATGGTGCCTTTGACGTGGTGGATCCTATTTCGCACCCGTTTCGGCCTGCGCCTGCGCGCGGTTGGTGAAAACCCGGCGGCAGTCGATACGGCAGGGGTATCCGTGGTCGGGCTTCGGTATGCTGCTGTCGCCATTTGCGGTGTGCTTTGCGGAATCGCGGGCGCATATCTCGCAACGGCGCTCCAAGCGGGTTTCGTCAAAGACATGTCCGCAGGGCGCGGGTTCATCGCGCTCGCAGCCCTGATCTTCGCCAAATGGCGCCCATGGCACGCCCTTTATGCCTGCCTTTTGTTCGGATACTTGCAAGCCATCGCCTTGCGGCCAGACCTGATTGAGAACGTGCTCGGCTTCAAAATTCAGGTGCAACTGTTGGACGCGCTGCCCTACATTTTGACGGTCGTTATTCTTGCAGGGTTCGTGGGCAAAGCCATCCCGCCCCGTGCTGGGGGCGAGCCATACGTCAAAGAGCGATAGGGCCAGTTTCACAAAATCCATGAGACCTGACGCCGCAGCCTGCACGGACATGTTGCATTTGCAGCATAAGAGGCGCTAGGAACGCCCATGCAAGTCTACCTCCCCATCGCCGAAGTCTCGGTTAACGCCTTCCTGTTGCTAGGTTTGGGCGGAATCGTAGGCATCTTGTCCGGCATGTTCGGGGTCGGTGGCGGCTTTTTGATGACGCCCTTGCTGTTCTTCATCGGCATCCCGCCAGCCGTTGCGGTGGCAACCGAAGCCAACCAGATCGTAGCATCCTCTTTCTCGGGCGTTCTGGCGCACTTTAAACGAAAGACGGTGGATCTCAGGATGGGCACTGTGCTGCTGATCGGGGGGCTGGTCGGGGCAGCACTTGGGGTCTTAGTCTTCAACTACCTCAAGGAATTGGGACAGGTCGATCTGCTGGTCAAACTTTGCTACGTCGTCTTTCTGGGCGTCATTGGCGGGTTGATGTTCATCGAATCCCTGAATGCCATCCGCAAATCCAAAAAGACCGGCGGCGCGCCCGTCCGCAAGAAAAAGCAACGCGGCTGGATGGACGCCCTACCCTTCAAAATGCGGTTCCGCACATCGGGGCTTTATATTTCGGTCATCCCACCGCTGATCGTTGGCGTCTGTGTGGGTATTCTGGCCGCAATCATGGGCGTTGGCGGCGGGTTCATTATGGTGCCCGCAATGATCTATCTTTTGGGCATGCCAACCAAAGTCGTTGTGGGAACATCTTTGTTCCAGATCATCTTCGTGACAGCTTTCACAACACTGCTACACGCCACAACCAACTACACTGTCGATATCGTTTTGGCGGTTCTGCTGCTGGTCGGCGGCGTTATCGGCGCACAAATCGGAACGCGCATCGGCGTCAAGATGAAGGCAGAACAGCTCCGTATCTTGCTGGCAATTATGGTGCTCGCTGTTTGCGGCAAGCTGGCCTTTGATCTGCTGGTCACCCCGACGGAGTTTTACTCTATCGGCGCAGTGGGTGGTCACTGATGAAACACCTGCTTGCCCTCGCTTTGATCCTCGCCACCGCCCTACCCGCATGGGCCGAAGGTGTGGTCCTCGGATTAAGCAAAGATAAGGTCGCGATCACCACGAATTTTGACGGGTCCGATATCTTGATCTACGGCGCGGTCAAACGCGAAGAGCAAATCCCGGAAGGCGAACCCTTGCAGGTGGTCATCGCCGTCGCTGGCCCCTCTGTGCCGCTGACAGTGCGTCGCAAGGAAAAACGGCTGGGCATCTGGGTCAACATCGACGCCGTCGAAGTCGACAGCGCCCCCAGCTTTTACGCCGTTGCCACCAGTGCGCCCTTCCAAGATGCGCTGTCCGACACCGAAGACCTGCGCTACAAAGTCTCCGTTCCAAGGGCGATCCGGTCCGTCGGCGCGCCGTCCAACATTCAAGACGCCGAAAGCTTTTCCGAAGCGGTCATTCGTATTCGCGAAAACAACGGGCTGTACCAACTGCTCGAAGGGGCGGTGGACCTGCGCGAACAAACGCTGTTTTCCACACGCATCCACATGCCCGCGAACCTGACCGAAGGCGCCTATGTGACCCGTATCTTCCTGACCCGAGGCGGTGAGGTTGTGACCAGCTATGAAACCTCGATCGAAGTCAGCAAAGTCGGGTTGGAACGCTGGCTGTTCTCACTGTCCCGCGAGAAACCATTGATCTATGGATTGATGTCGCTCGCCATCGCCATAGCGGCCGGTTGGGGTGCATCCGCCGTCTTCAGACTGTTCCGCGCCTAGACCTACCCGCGCCCGATATGGGGCATCTTGCTGGCCATAATCATCATGGATTGAACATTTGCTTCCGGCGGCAGATCAGCCATATGGAACACAGCCTTGGCAACGTCTTCGACAGCCATCGACGGCAAGGGATCAAGCCCCTGAGCTGCCCGTTTCTTTTCAAGATCCATCACCATATCAGTGCGGGCATTGCCGATGTCGATCTGCCCGCTTGTGATGTCAAAGGCACGCCCGTCAATGGTAAGCGTCTTGGTCAGCCCGCTCACGCCATGCTTGGTCGTTGTGTAACAAATCGAGCCTTCGCGCGGAGTATGGGCCGAAATCGACCCGTTGTTGATGATCCGACCCCCCTGCGGGGTTTGATGGCGCATCTGCCGAAAAGCCGCGCGGGCGCACAGGAACATCCCCGTCAGGTTCAGATCAACGACGGCCTGCCAGTCTTCCAGCGATATTTCATCAATGGTGGTCTGCGGCCCAAACGCGCCCGCGTTGTTGAACAACACATCCAAATGTCCAAAGGTCTTGAACGCAGCGGTCACGCTGGCCTCATTGGTAACGTCGCAAGGCAGCACAACCGCATTGGGGTAGGTTTCAACCAGCTTTTCCAGCAAAGCCATACGGCGCGCGGCCAGGCCAACTCGCCAGCCCTTTTCAAGAAATAGCTGCGCTGTGGCTGCACCTATGCCGGAACTTGCACCCGTGATGATGATCGACTTCATTGGTCTGTCTCCTCGGGCGCCAGCGTCAAAGGGGCCACTGGGGCCGCGCGCAGATCGTCAATCGGTAGCGGGCCAGTCGGCTTTGACAAACGATTGCGCACCACCCAGATCAGGCGTTCTTGGGCGCGGGTAATCGCCACATAGGCCAGACGCTTCCAAAGCGGAGACCCTGCCTCCATCCTGCCCATACGGGCAGCCACAAACAGATCAGGCGCAAAGACCTGCACCGTGTCCCACTGACTGCCTTGGGCCTTGTGAATGGTCACAGCAGCACCGTGCAAAAACGTGGCTCCCATGCGGGCAGCAAAAGGAATGAACGGCTCTTCCTCATCCGGCTTTTCGATTTTCACAATCGAGGCCGCAGACACCTGCGGGTCTTCGGCACCCATCACATGCAACCGGCTGAACCCCGGCTTGCGGCCTTCCCCAAGGTAGATAACTTGCGCCCCCTTAATCAAACCGCGGGCTTCTAGATCAAGACGCTTTTTGCGATGCTTCAAGGGCAGTTCAATGCCGTCACAGATCAAAGGCTCGCCTTCCAGCAAAGCATCTTCGGGGGCACCATGGACATTGCGGAAGGCATTGATCAACCGGATGCGGGTGGCGTTGCGCCAGACAAGAACAGGGCTGCGGGCCATAAGATCAACCTCAACTCTTTGCCCCCAAACAACGCGGTCATCTTTGCGGGCCGCGTCTTCGATCATTTTCTCGAAATCTTGGAATTCAAGCTGCGGGTCCGCCAAAGCATGGGCCAGATCAAGGATGGGGTTGTCGGCCTCTTGGCGGTGAATACGGCTTAGGTTCATGACACGCGGGGCTGGCAATTCATCAAAGACCATAGCACCCGACTGGTTGACGGGCGCCAGCTGGGCAGGATCGCCGAACAACAGCAGGGTCGGGAAAATCTCTTTCAGGTCATTGAACTGCTTTTCATCCAGCATCGAGGATTCGTCGACAAACCCGATATCCAAAGGCTCTTCGCGACGCTTCCAACCTGTAATGAAATCGGACCCGCGCAGACCAGCAGCAGCCAGCGCGCCTGGAATAGATTTGTTGGTTTGGTAGAACTGATAGGCACGGTCCAGCGCCACATCGGTCAGACCTTCGACATCGGTGGGGCGTTCGCCACTGCCCGCAAGCCAATCGGCAATGCGCTCATATTCGGGATCGTAAACGGGGGTATATAGAATCCGGTGGATCGTCGTGGCAGGTACCCCGCGCAAGCGTAGCACACTGGCGGCTTTGTTGGTCGGGGCCAGAATGGCCAGCGTCCGGTTGTCCTTTTTCTTACGGCTTTCATAGTCGCCGGACACGATATCAACGCCCGCCTCTTCAAGCGCCTTATAGAGTTCAGCCAGAAGCAGGGTTTTACCCGATCCGGCCTTACCAGTGACCGCCATAACTGAACTTGCAGTGCTTTTAGAGGGCTTGAGAAGGCTGTCATCCAGATCGACACCTGCCTTGCGCAGCATATCAGTCACGCTGTCATAGGCAGAGGCTTGATCGTCGGAAAAGGTGAGTGCGGGCAGTGTCATAGCGCGACCCTACAGCCCCGCTATGACAGGCACCAGATGCCGAATTAGCCAGTGAGGGCCAGCTTTGGAATTGGAACCGCGCCAAAGGCGCGATTGAACCACATGCGCGACAATTCCGGAGTGATACCAGCGCGGGCGGCAACCTTGCCCTGCGCTTCAGGCGTGAAGGCCCAAAGACCGACGCTGATCGCCTCCAAGCCGTTGCCTTCGCTGCCCAGAACATCCGGTGAAGATCCGATCATCCGGTAAATCCGCACCATGCGGGCATCAAAGACGCCAACGAAATGCTCAACACCAAAGCCCTGCATGATCTCGCCCCCGCCCAACATCAACGCGGCTGCGACCTTTGAATCAGCGTCGCGGGACAGACAAAAGCGGGTACATTCCCAAATGACAGGGCTGGTGATCGGGCCACCGCCCGTCAGATGCCCGAAAAAGTCGTTAACCATAACAGGACCCGTGGTCGGCAAAAACCGCATGGACCCGCCATGTGACCCATCGCCATTTTCCCATATGACATACAGCGGGTTCAGATCATCATATTGGTCCCGTTCATGCCCGTTTTCATCGACCGAAACCTCCCAACCCAGTCGTTCCTTGAACTGATCGGCGCGGTCCGTGAACATGCTGTCCGCAAGGCGCGGGTGTTGAGCGAGTTGATCTGCATAGAGATACCGTAGCATTTGTAAGTCCCTTCCATCTGAATATGGAAAGACGTTACAAGTATACAGGTGCACAACTGTTAACGAGGCGTTCGCCCGTTGCGCCCTTCACGCAACAGCAAAGGCGCTAAACTATGATCAGCCCCCGGCTCATCGCGCGAGCAACAGCATGCGTTGTGTTCAACGCCCCCAGCTTGAACCGCGCACTTTCAATGTAGACGCGTAAGGTATGCTCGGAAATTGAAAGCGTGTCCGCAGTCTGCGCCCGCGAATAGCCCATCGCCAGCAATGTCATCGCGTCGATCTCACGGGGCGACAAAGATTGCGACTGCTGCGGGCCACGATTGGGTTCAAACTCAATGGCCTTTTGATTGAAATAGTGCGCAATCAACAGCAGATCACGACGATGCTTTTCTGTAAATGCGATCCAAGTGTCATCATCGCAATTGTGGCTGGTGGTGAATAAGGCAAACTGACCATTCGGCCCCCGGATCGGAATAGAAAACCCTTGGTTGCCAACACCATGCGCAATCGCTTCGGCCTGAAAGGCTTTGGCCGCTTTGGTGGACCAATCCAGCCGCTTCCAATCCACGGGGTGGAACCGCTGGTAGCAGCCGACCACAACCGGATCGACGCGCACGTAATTCTGATCGGTATAGATTTGCACCCATTGCGGGTCATAGGTGCCACAGCCGTAGTGTTCACCGGCGCTGTCGACCCAATGATAGACCATATGGTCGACTTTATAATGATCCCTCAACTGAAGGATGGCCGCTTGAAGGCCGTCTAGTGCGTTAGCTTGCTCCAGGTCGAGCAATATAGTTTCGAGACTTTTGCTCATTCTCTTGCGCCGGCGTCCTCTCCTTTACGGTCGCAATCTCCGCAGTGGCGACAAGCATAGTGTCCTCCAACTGCTCCGCCAAACCGCCGAGTCCATTTACAGTAGCAAAAGACCGCAAGTCTGCGAGTACGTCCATTATCCAATCGTGCTTCATGGTCCATTCTCGCCTTTTAGTAGTTAATGTTGTATTAACACAACCCTAACATGAGTTTGGTGTTGATTTCCACTCCCCCATTTTCGTTCCCCAAAAAAGGGGAGGTCACGCAAAAGTGCTCCAAAAACCTGATTTCATAAACAAAAACAGCCACCCAAGGCCCAAATCATGAGGTCTCAGATGGCTGTTTCGGAAGAGGAAACGAACTGTTTCCGAGGTAGTTTCTAAGATTTCCCGGCGTCGAGAGCATCTTCCAACGTCCGCAACCCTGTTTTGGGGGATTGAACCAGAACCGACATATTGCCAGGCTTATGCTCATTTCGCAGCATCTTCATATGCGCCTCAGGCAAATCGTTCCATGCAAAGACCTCTGACATACAAGGGTCCAAGCGGCGTTCCACCATCAGGTTGTTCGCCGCAGAGGCCTGTTGCAAATGCGCAAAGTGGCTGCCTTGCAAACGCTTCTGGTGCATCCACATGTATCGCACGTCAAATGTCAGGTTAAAGCCGGTTGTACCCGCACAGATAACGACCATGCCGCCCTTTTTGCAGACCAGCGTGGACACAGGAAACGTGCTTTCGCCGGGGTGTTCAAACACCATATCAACGTTATTGCCTTTGCCGGTGATCTCCCAGATGGCCGCGCCAAACTTGCGGGCCTCTTTGAACCAAGCCGCATATTCGGGCGTGTTCACAGTCGGGAGCTGCCCCCAACAGTTGTAGTCTTTGCGGTTCAAAACGCCCTTGGCGCCCAACCCCATAACAAAGTCGCGTTTGCTTTCGTCTGAGATGACACCAATCGCATTGGCGCCAGCGGTGTTGATCAGCTGGATCGCATAAGACCCCAAACCACCAGATGCACCCCAGACAAGCACGTTCTGGCCAGGCTTCAAATCATGCGGCTCGTGGCCGAACAACATTCGGTAGGCAGTGGCCAGCGTAAGCGTATAGCACGCCGCCTCTTCCCATGACAGGTGCTTGGGGCGCGGCATAAGCTGTTGAGCCTGCACATTGGTAAACTGGGCAAAGGAGCCATCCGGCGTCTCATAGCCCCAAATGCGCTGGCTGGTCGAAAACATCGGATCGCCGCCATTACAATGCTCATCATCGCCATCATCTTGGTTACAATGGACAACAACTTCATCGCCGACTTTCCAGCGTTTGACTTTGTCACCGACGGCCCAAACGATGCCCGCAGCATCGGAACCCGCGATGTGGAACGGTTGTTTGTGACCATCAAACGGGCTGATTGGCTGGCCAAGGGCTGCCCAAACACCGTTATAGTTCACGCCCGCCGCCATCACGAGAACAAGAACCTCGTGGCTATCAAGCGTCGGCACATCGACCACTTCTTCCAGCATGGCCGTGTTTGGCTCACCGTGGCGTTCTTTGCGGATCGTCCACGCGTACATCTGTTTGGGGACGTAACCCATCGGGGGGATCTCGCCGACCTCATAAAGATCCTTTTCAGGCGCATCGTAGGGGGCGATTCCTGTGTCTGTATCCAAAGCCATGGGGCAAACTCCTGTAAAAGCATACTGTGCCGCACCGCAGAATCGCGGCGTTCAAGGATGGATATTGCCCGTTGCGCAATATTGCAACAACTTTAGTGATGATTTTGTAATTTTATAACCGAGCGAACGCAGCATTGCCCGAGCACATGCAGCAATTCAATCAAAGGGGATCGGCTGGTTCGGGTCCATCAAATGACGGATCGAATTGGCGTAGTAATGGACGGTATCCGCCTTGCTTTCATTGATCATGTAAAGCCCCTCGACCTCATCAATCATCCGACGCTCGATCATGTTACGCAATCCGACCTCAACCGCATAGGCGCGATCCTCGCGGGGGACATGCACATGGGCTTCGGGCACTTGCTCCATAATCAACTCAACAGCCTTTTCCACATTGCTCCGGCTCAGCGCGCCTTTTTCCTGCAACACCCAAGCAATCAAGGGCACCGGTAAAACAGGGACAATGGCTCCGATCCGCTCAATCAAGGCCCGCCCCAAAGGCCGCGCTAGGTCACCGGTTTGGGTCTTGGCGAACTCCTTCAAAGACACAGGCTTGCCGAAGCTGACAGCCGCATATCCAAACCGATGAAACCGACCCGTCACCCGCAACCACAGCTGTTTGAAGGCGAACCGGAAGATCACAGTGATCTTAGCACGAAACTTTCGCCCGCCCGAATGATCGGCTTCAATCAACACCCGATCTTCCAAGACGCGGTCGTAATTCAATGCGACAGGCACAAAGACGATATCGCGGTCACCATCAGCGGCTGCATCGGCGATATACTTAAGCAATCCCAGCTTAGGCGCCTTCAACGCACCATCCAGACTAAGCCCGCCTTCGGGAAAGATCGCTTGGGTCACGCCACCATTGGTGGACATACGGATATAGCGGGCCAGAACACGCCGATAGAGATCATTACGCGATCTGCGCCGGATAAAGTAGCCACCCAAAGACCGGATCAAGCCAGACAACGGCCAAACCCGCGCCCATTCACCGACGGCATAAGACAAAGCCGACCGATCAGCGGCCAGATAGGTGACCAACACGTAATCCATATTGCTGCGGTGATTGATGACGAAGATCACCGTGGCATCAGGGTCGATGGCCTTCAACGCAGCCTCGTCATGATGGCCCAACCGCACACGATACAGCGCATTGCTGACAAAGCGGGCCGCCCGAATAGCAAAGCTGAAATATAGTGACGCGGAAAACGACGGCACGATCTCACGCGCATAGCGTTGGGCGGATTCAAAGGCGACGTTTTCGGGAACACCCTCGGCCTTGGCGTGATCGACAATGGCTTGGGTCACCTCGGGATCATAGATTAACCGCTGGATCATGTCATAGCGGCGGGCCAGCCGGAAAGGCTCAATCGGACGATCAAGCCGCGCATTCACCCGCGCCACCGCCTTTTCCAAACGCCGCCGGAAAAACCAGCGCACAGACGGAAACAAAAAGTGCGAGGCAAAGGTGACTGTCGCAAACAACAGGATCAGTACCAGCAGCCAAAACGGAATTTCTACGGTCGAGGTCATGGATTTACCGTGTCATTCTTTAATCTATAGGACAATCACGGGTTTTTGCCCTATGATGCCGCAACGCAGCGAATTGACATGAGTATAAAATTCCAAGTATACGCATCCAAACGCAATAATGTTGCTTGACTGATTCATGAGGCCCGCGATGACCGAGACCAAAAAAGACCGCCCCTGGCTGATCCGAACCTATGCGGGGCACTCAACGGCGAAAGCTTCAAATGCGCTCTATCGGTCGAACCTCGAAAAGGGGCAAACCGGACTGTCCGTGGCCTTCGATCTTCCAACGCAAACGGGGTACGACAGCGACCACGTTCTGGCGCGCGGGGAAGTAGGCAAAGTCGGCGTGCCGGTTGCGCATCTGGGCGATATGCGAACGCTCTTTGACCAGATCCCGCTGGAAAAGATGAACACATCTATGACCATCAACGCGACAGCGCCTTGGTTGTTGTCTCTCTATATTGCGGTTGCCGAAGAACAAGGCGCGGATGTGTCTGGCCTGCAAGGCACGGTTCAAAATGATCTGATCAAGGAATATCTGTCGCGCGGCACATATGTGTGCCCGCCCAAGCCAAGCCTCAAGATGATCGCGGATGTGGCCGAATATTGCTACACCAACATCCCCAAATGGAACCCGATGAACGTCTGTTCGTACCACTTGCAAGAAGCAGGCGCGACGCCGGAACAAGAGCTCGCCTTCGCTTTGGCAACCGCCACAGCCGTTCTGGACGAACTGCAACCGCGCGTCCCAGCCGAAGATTTCCCAACGCTCGTAGGACGGATTTCGTTCTTTGTGAACGCGGGCATCCGCTTCGTGACAGAGATGTGCAAAATGCGCGCCTTCGTAGACCTTTGGGATGAGATCTGCGCCGAACGTTATGGCGTAGAAGACCCCAAAATGCGGCGGTTCCGTTACGGGGTGCAGGTGAACAGCCTTGGCCTGACGGAACAGCAGCCGGAAAACAACGTCTACCGCATCTTGATTGAAATGCTGGCGGTGACCCTGTCCAAAAACGCACGCGCCCGCGCGGTGCAACTGCCTGCATGGAACGAAGCGCTTGGCCTGCCCCGCCCTTGGGACCAGCAATGGTCCATGCGGATGCAACAGATTTTGGCCTATGAAACGGACTTGCTTGAATACGGCGATCTGTTCGAAGGCAACGCAGTTGTTGACGGCAAGGTTGAGGAACTGAAAGCAGGCGCGCGCGCCGAGCTTGCGAACCTCGATTCAATGGGCGGTGCGATTTCGTCGATTGAGTACATGAAGTCCCGTCTGGTGGATTCCAACGCGGACCGACTTAACCGGATTGAGCGTAACGAAACCACAGTGGTCGGGGTAAACAAGTGGACCACGACCGAACCGTCACCGCTGCAAACCGAAGACGGTGGCATCATGGTCGTTGATCCGGCCGTAGAACAAGAACAGATCAACCGACTGAACACATGGCGGGCCGATCGCGATGACGCAGCAGTGCAAGCCGCCTTGGCCGATCTTCGCGCCGCCGCGAGCGAAGGACGCAACGTGATGGAACCTTCCATCGCTGCCGCCAAAGCGGGCGTGACAACAGGCGAATGGGCCGAACAAATGCGCGCGGTGCACGGCACCTATCGCGGACCAACGGGTGTATCTAAGGGCGTGTCCAACAAGACCGAAGGCTTGGAAGACATCCGTGACGCAGTCGATCTGGTCAGCGACAAACTGGGACGCCGTTTGAAATTTCTGGTCGGAAAACCGGGGCTTGATGGCCATTCCAACGGAGCCGAGCAAATCGCCTTCCGCGCCCGCGATTGCGGGATGGACATCGATTACGAAGGTATCCGCCTGACACCTGACGAATTGGTATCTGCGGCCTTGGAACAAGACGCCCATGTTGTCGGCCTATCGATCTTGTCGGGGTCGCATATTCCCCTAGTGGAAGACATGATGGCCAAAATGAAAACCGCAGGACTGGGGCATATCCCTGTGATTGTCGGCGGGATCATTCCTGATGACGATGCAGAACGCCTGCGTGCCATGGGCGTGGCAAAGGTCTATACACCCAAGGATTTCGAGCTGAACACGATTATGATGGATATCGTAACGCTTGTTGATCCACAGGCAGTGGCGGCGGAATAATCCAAAAGCGACGGCTTACGCCGTCACTACATTCTGACAAAGGCGCGAGGGAAACCTTGCGCCTTTTCATTTGCACTTTAGTCTGGCCGCAAACAGCAGGAGTATCACCCCAATGACAGTCCACATCGGTGCCGAAAAAGGCCAGATCGCAGAGACCGTATTGCTCCCCGGTGACCCCTACCGTGCCAAATGGGCTGCCGAGACGTTCTTGAAGGATGTCGAACTGGTCAACGAAGTGCGCGGGATGCTCGGGTTTACGGGGCTTTGGAACGGCAACCGAGTGACCATTCAAGGATCGGGGATGGGGATGCCATCCTTGTCGATCTATGTGAATGAGTTGATCAAAGACTATGACGCCAAGACCCTGATCCGCATCGGATCTTGTGGCGGGATGCAACCGCAAGTGGCGATCCGCGACGTGATTATTGCGATGTCTGCAACGACGATTACCTCGCCTTCAGCCGGGTTTTTCAAAGAAGTAAACTATGCCCCAACCGCTGATTGGTCTTTGTTGCGCGCCGCTGTCGCGGCCTCTGAAGCTAAAAGCGTCAAACCCCATGTCGGCGGGATTTACTCATCAGACGTATTCTACGACGAACGCCCCGACCTGAACGAACAAATGGTTCGGCACGGAATTTTGGGCGTCGAGATGGAAGCAGCAGAACTGTATACGCTGGCCGCCCGCTATCAGCGCCGCGCTTTGGCAGTGCTGACCGTATCAGATCATTTGCAGACCGGCGAAGCCCTACCATCTGATCAACGTGAGCGGTCTTTTGGCGATATGGTCGAAATCGCACTTGAGGCAGCTTTCGCCTGATCCCTTGGAGTTTGAGTATTTTGAAAGGGTAAAGGACTAGCCGTGGCTTTGATCATAGCTGTTTGGTTTGGGCGGCTCCCACCCTTCGAGGGTTTGCGGGTCTGGTTTGAAGACTTCGACCAGTAGTGGATGGCAGGCAGCGGTGTCGCTTGAATGTTCTGACGAGCAGTCGCCTCCCGGGCAAGCGCTTAGGCCGCCAGTCAGGTCGATTTCAGCAAAAAATTCAAGATAGTCGCCCGGTCGCACTGGGCTGGCCTTCATAAAGTATTGCCCAGTGTCGCGGGTGAAGCCCGTGCACATGAAAACATTCAAGACATCGTGGACATGCGGTTCGGCCTCGGTCCGGGAAATCCCCAAATGATCGGCTAAGGCGCGAGTCAGGTTCGAATGACAGCAATGGTGATACTGCTCGCCGGACAAAAGGGCATTCGTGTAAGGGTCGCAACGGGTTCCGATTACGTCATGGACCGAGCCACCGAAATCATCGATACCGTACCAACTGAGTGTGTCATCAGTGATCGTCGCCATTGGCCGCAAGTGCGGAAAGCTCGACCACATACGTTGGCCGGTCGTGATATGGGTTCCATGCAGAGCCCGGGTTTTGCCTGAATAGAATCTCTCGGACAGGTCTGTCTTGTTCCATAAGTTCAGATCGCCAACTTGCGGGCCCTCGACGGAAGTGATCCGAAAGAAGTGGCCGGCAGGCACATCAAAACAACGCGCGTCACGGGCCGGCACAAGGGTTTCGCTGCATTTGACAGCACCCGCCCGCGCGCGCGCGTAAAGCTCCATGTCAGGATGGGGCAGCGTTTCGGTCGGGTAGCAAATCACGGGCTTGATGGCGCGACGCGCCTCGGCATCTTCAGGGCGCATTCGGTTGATCCTTTTACAAGCCAGTCGGTTTTGTATCCGCTTTGCAATCTATGGGAGCAGCATTTGTCGCGGTAAAGGCTTCTGCGCCACAAAAGCTACATTTGTACTTTTGAAGTGTCCCTTTGTCGCCGGATTTCTCACGCCGCCAGCGGCAATTTTTGAGCCTCCGATTGCGCAATAAAAACAGAACAAGAAAGACAATCGCGAGGCCAATGAGGATATGCATAGCCCAGATGTTTCAGTTTGTGAGCGTCACTTCAAGAGGCCAAAGAAGGGGGATTCAAGAAAGAATCAGGTTCAGTCAGATGTGGCGACAATATGCTCGAATTAAGGAAATTGGCCTTTTCTTTGTGAAAATCGACCAAAAAAGAGAAACAATATCAATTGATTCTAAGGGTATGTTTCCAAAATACCCTCATTTTTGCCCTATTTTGACCCGACGTTAACTAAACCTTCTGGTTGTAGCAGACTCGCGTTAACCTTGCGCTGTGTGAATATTTCGAAGCAAACAAGGGACTATTGAAATGAAAAAATTTCTGACGTCTGTGGCCTTTGTGGCCGCAGCTACAACTTCTGCGCATGCGACAACAATCTCTCCGTCGGG
>CAZWSE010000041.1:23099-29915 GCA_964636575.1 uncultured Sulfitobacter sp.
GACGGCGACTTCCAGTTCTACGACTTCACGTCTGGTCTAGATGCGTCTTTGATCGACGTTGGCACCGGCCCTGTCGTAACACCACCCCCGACAACAAACCCGAACCCTGTACCTTTGCCCGCAGCAGGCTTCCTGCTTTTGGGTGCATTGGGCGGCATGGGTCTGGCGCGTCGTCGTAAAGCCTAAGACAACACTCGAACGCACAAAAGAAAACGGGGCCTCAGCGGGCCCCGTTTTTTTGTCTGCAAGCGTGATTTAGACCGTCCGTTCAACCATCATCTTTTTGACTTCCGCAATGGCCAGCGCCGGATTCAAGCCTTTAGGACAAGTCTTTGCGCAGTTCATAATGGTGTGGCAGCGGTACAGCTTGAACGGATCTTCCAATTCATCCAAACGCTCGCCGGTGGCCTCATCCCGGCTGTCGATGATCCAGCGGTAGGCGTGCAGCAACGCGGCTGGCCCAAGATACCGATCGCCATTCCACCAGTAAGATGGGCAGGACGTCGAACAGCATGCGCACATGACACATTCATACAGGCCGTCCAGTTTGGAACGATCCTCAACAGATTGCTTCCATTCTTTTGCCGGACGGTTTGTCTTGGTTTCCAGCCACGGCATGATTGACGCATGTTGGGCGTAAAAATGGGTCAGATCAGGGATCAAATCCTTGATGACAGGCATGTGCGGTAGAGGGTAAATTTTGACGTCCCCGTTAACGTCTTCCATCCCATGCAGGCAAGCCAGCGTATTGATCCCATCAATGTTCATCGCACAAGACCCGCAAATACCTTCGCGGCAGGACCGGCGGAATGTCAGGGTCGGATCAATTTCGGACTTAATCTTAATCAATGCATCCAAGATCATCGGACCGCATGTATCAAGATCAACCCAATAGCTGTCGATCCGAGGGTTCTCACCGTCATCAGGGTTCCAGCGATAGATCTGGAACTTGCGCAGGTTGTTGGCACCTTCAGGTTTCGGCCATGTCTTACCGGTTTTCATGCGGCTATTTTTAGGAAGCGTCAATTGCACCATATCAGTTACGTCTTTCTTGGCTCTTTCGCAGACAGACAATCCGTATCCGACCAAAACACCTGCATTTCGCAAGCATATGCTCAACCGTCGAAAAGGGTCATCGTTTAGGTGGAGTTATACAGCCAAAACCGCCCCGCCGTCTCGCGTAAAAAGAGCGCAGGCAGCGAATTGATTTAGGCATTTGAACGAAGTTCCGGTCCATCGGCCTTCGTGTTGGAAAACAGCGTCACATCACTTTCAAGATCGCAGGCCCAGCTTGAACAAGGTATTGTCCTCACCCTTGAAAACGGCCCCATAACCAAGGTCCGCAAGACGACCCAATACATCACCACCCCAGTCTTCAGCGTGGTTCGTTTCCATCAACAAGAAATCAGGCAAGCGAGGCGTATTATCAAAGAACGGCAGCAAAACCCGATCTTCGAAACCTTCAACGTCAATCTTGATGACGAACAGGTCATCATCCTTCATTCCGTCCAAAAGATCGGTGACGGGTTTGACAGGCACAGTGATCCCTTGGGTTTCGCGCGGGTTGCTGCCCACAAGCGAAGACTGGCCCAGATTTTGATGATCCAAATGCAAGGTCGCTTCGCCAACCTTATCGCCTAAGGCAACCTGTTCGACATGGATCAGGTCTGCCATATCGTTAAGCCCGATGTTTGTTTTCAAGCGGCTGGCCATGTTCGGGTTCGGCTCGACCGCGGTGATCTTTGATCCCGCGGCCATTTTGGCCCCAAGCACAATAGAGTAGCTGCCGCAATTTGCGCCAATATCAATCATAAAGCAGCGCTTCCCAGACACCTGTTCGATCAGCGCATCCATGGACTTTGGCTCTGCCACATCCGCGGTCATGAACATGATCCATTCGGTCAGGTTCCCATTCAGAAACAGCCGGAACTTCTGGCCTCTGATCGACGCGATTGTGGGTGGAAGATTGCGACGCACAACGCCGCGCAGCCCGCGAACATTCTTAGACGCCTGCGCAAGAGCGCGAAGACAAGGGTAAGCCGATTGCTCGATCAATGACATACTGTCAGTCCTTTTTAATCAAAATGGACCTATCAGAGGAAAGCCATCCCCTATCCAAAGGCCCAGCGCGCCAACCGGCGTGCTTGTTTCTTTCATAATACGGTGAAACAGGAGACTTAAGGTTCAATTAAAATTTTTGTCGTCAAAACGCGCGGAGAAGCGCCCGCGAGATGCTCTGGTTGGTTAACAATAGACCTTGGGCGCTATGACTGTTGTCTATTCTGCAACAGTAGGCTGTATCGCAACGGCCGAAATACAGCGAGCCGTTGGCGCGCGTGCAATAATGTTATCAATCGTTTCCACAACTTGTGGGGTTGGCCCCGCCACAGATCCAGCAGATAAACCCGTTAATTCAAGCCGACTGGCATTGTTTATGATGCATGCGGTGTAAGGCTCTAGCCGTTCTTTGGGCACGTTGTCATATTCAGAGGCCAAAGCCTTCAACACAGCGGATCGCGCCGCATCAAACCCGAGATTTGGGCCACCCTGCTGGTAGGCTGAACAGCCTCCAAGCACCAAAGCTGCTGCAAGTGTTATCCGGATCATAAGGGGTCTCCTGTCATATGAGGAAATCGAGGTGGGGCACTGGTAATCTGTCGCAATTTTGCGGCTTCCTCAGGGTAAAACACAGACAACAGCCGGATGAAATCACCTTCTTGGGCCGCGATCCACAATATCATGTAGAATTCGGGGTCTTCGCGCAACGCGGCCGAACGGTCTCTGGTGGCCAACGCCGTGCCCTCGGTCGCGTCCGTCTGGAACGATGATCCCTGTCCATAAGGTTGAACAGCCCCCAGCGTATTGTCCGTCGCGGTCAACCCAAGCGTGGCAATCAATGACGTCCTGTAGACTTCATCCGATACCCAAGCGTCATATGAGACACCAACAAGCGCACCACTTTGCACCATCGCCAGCCCATCGGCATAGCTCCCCAAAGCCCGCAGCAAAATGGTCATGCGTTGGGCAGCAGTGAACAGATCGTTCTGCCGCAGCTTCGTCAAGAGCGAGGCCATCCAGTTGGAAAAACTCCGATGGATCAGCAATTCCACGTCAATTTCATCAGCCCGCAGGCCCTCAGTGGCAGGTTTGTTGTCACGGGGCATTGTGTCTTCGTAAGACAAGATGACCATCGGCGACCCGCCCGCTTTGGTCAGCTTTTCCGGCTTGTTCGGCACACGTGTGCCATTCACCTCAACCGAGCCAGGCGATTTGAACGGATGTTGCCCGTACTTGCAGTTGTTTACAAATATGGCACCACTGCCGACTGTATTGCGCTGCATCCAGTTGATGACCGCATGGTTACCAGCCCGGCGCATACCAAAAACCCTGAAACTGCGCGCAGGCGCCAGATCAAACTTGGACCAACCCAAGGCGTCACTTTGCGCAGCCTCAGTCATGGTTCATCTGGGAACCAAACGGACAGATCGGGTCTTGCGATCCCGCACCGGAACACGCGTGGCTTCTTGTCTGGTAAAGCCAAAGTAACAGCGCAAGTACGCTGCCCGAACTTGGTAGTCGGATGGCTGGATGTTGTTCGGACCGCGCGAGTCATAAGCATATTGCACGGACCGCTTGAAGCATCGAGCCTCCGCCTCTGACGGGCTTAGCCTGCCGAACCCCTGAGCAGACGATGCAGACGGCACCGCGAAACTCAAGATCCCCAAGACCGTGGCTGTTGCTAGTACCGACCGAAGTATCATCGCATGTAAGTCCTTTGCTTCAGAACGTCCTTTGTTTCGGAGCGATCCGTTTGGGGTCAATTCCGCCGTCGTTGTGGCTGGTCAAAGGCTGCATGTGCACACCACGGAACCCGAGATCGGCTTTGTTTTCACCGTTGAACCAGATCAACGAGTGTTTACGCCAGTTCTCGTCATCACGCTCGGGGAAGTCCTCATGGGCATGCGCGCCACGGCTTTCCTGACGGGCCTCGGCTGCGGTGATCGTCGCCACAGCGTTCGGGATCAGGTTGGCCAATTCAAGCGTTTCCATCAGGTCCGAATTCCATACAAGGCTACGATCGGTCACACCGACATCAGTCCATTTGCTGGCAACATCGTCCATGCCGTCCTTACCGTTCTTCAGCGTATCGCTGGCACGGAACACGGCTGCATCCTTCTGCATGGTCTGCTGCATTTCCAGACGCAAGGCTGCGGTCGGCGTGTGACCCTTCGCATAGCGTGTGTTGTCAAAACGATCCAAAGCCGCCTGCACGGACTTCGCATTCGGTGTCGGGATCGCGGCAGCACGGTCAACGACCTCACCCGCACGGATCGCAGCTGCACGGCCAAAGACCACAAGATCGATCAATGAATTTGAACCCAAACGGTTGGCACCATGCACCGATGCACAACCCGCCTCACCCACAGCCATCAGGCCAGGTGACACGCGGTCAGGGCTGTCCTTGGTCGGGGCAAGCACCTCACCCCAATAATTCGTCGGAATACCGCCCATATTGTAGTGCACAGTCGGCAGCACAGGGATCGGTTCCTTGTTCAGGTTCACCCCCGCAAAAACACGGGCAGACTCGGAAATACCGGGCAAACGCAGTTGCAATGTCTCAGGCGGCAAATGCGACAGGTTCAGGTGGATGTGATCACCATCCTTGCCGACGCCACGCCCTTCGCGGATTTCCATCGTCATACAGCGGCTAACGTAGTCACGCGGGGCAAGGTCTTTATACTGTGGCGCATAACGCTCCATGAACCGCTCGCCTTCGGAGTTGGTCAGATACCCGCCTTCGCCGCGCGCACCTTCGGTGATCAAACAGCCAGCGCCATAGATGCCTGTCGGGTGGAATTGCACGAACTCCATATCCTGCAAAGGCAGGCCAGCGCGGGCGGTCATACCGCCACCGTCGCCAGTACACGTATGGGCAGAAGTGGCCGAGAAATAAGCACGGCCATAACCACCCGTCGCCAAGACAACCATCTTGGACGCGAACAAGTGCAAAGTGCCATCATCCAGCTTCCACGCCAGAACACCTTGGCAAACGCCATCGTCGGACATCACCAAATCAATAGCGAAGTATTCGATATAGAACTCAGCGTTGTTCTTCAGGGATTGACCATAGAGGGTATGCAAAATGGCGTGGCCGGTCCGGTCAGCAGCCGCACAGGTGCGCTGAACAGCGGGGCCTTCACCAAATTCAGTTGTGTGACCGCCGAATGGGCGTTGATAAATCTTGCCCTCTTCCGTGCGCGAAAAAGGAACGCCATAGTGTTCCAGCTCATACACAGCCTTGGGCGCTTCACGGGCGAGGTATTCCATCGCATCCGTATCGCCAAGCCAGTCCGATCCTTTGACCGTGTCATACATATGCCACTGCCAGTGGTCCGGGCCCATGTTCGACAAAGACGCCGCAATACCGCCTTGGGCGGCAACTGTATGCGAACGGGTCGGGAAAACCTTGGTCACACAGGCGGTGCGCAAACCCTGTTCGGCCATGCCCAGCGTCGCGCGCAGCCCAGCACCACCGGCGCCAACAACAACGACATCGTATTCATGGGTCTCATATTCGTAAGCAGCCATATCAAAGGCCTCCGTTCAACAGGTTAAAGCGCGATGCGGGCGATGGCGAACAGGCCAGTCGCGGCAGCGGCATAAGACAGGCAGATCATCAGCATGATCGTGATCTTTTGTGCTGTTCCATGCACATAGTCCTCGATCAGTGTTTGAACACCGTCTTTGAAGTGGATCATCGAAATCAGGATCGTCAGTGCCGCCACAATAGCAGGAAACGGACGCCCGAAATATTCCATCACCTCGGCATGCGGCTTGCCCAGCATCGGGCCAAATGTGAAGACGAACAAGGGAACCAGCAACAACAGGCCGAAGGAAGACACCTTCATCGCCCAAAAGTGAGCCGTTCCGGTTTTGGCAGACCCCATGCCAGTGGCGCGTTTGCGGTCGGTCAGAAATGCCATATCAAACCCTCCTTACACGATCACGATGGTCAGAAGGGTCAGGATAATCGACCCCCCGATCACAGCGTAGCCAAGTTTATATGCAGTCTCTAGATCCAGCCCGATGGCATTGTCCCAGATCAGGTGGCGCACGCCAGCAAGGGTATGATACCACAACCCCCACAGCGACAACGTCATCACCAGATCACCGAACCAGCTGGTCAGAAATCCGTCAGCACGGGCAAAAGCCTCGGGCGACGTTGCAGCCGCGAGAAACCACCAAATGATCAGCAAGCTCGACACCATCAGGGCGTTGCCCGTGATCCGCGTCAGAATAGAGGTCATAGAGGTCAGCTGCGGGCGATAAATCGACAGGTGCGGCGAAAGCGGGCGATTGCCCCGATTGACGTCAGCCATGGCATGGCTCCTTTTGGTTCCCTTAGCATTGCTTTTAATGACTTTCACGGCGAAGTCTACGGAAGCAAAGGTCACAGTGGCGCGGTTTTTTGGCGCGGGCAGCGTGTTTAGGCAGCTTCGTGATCACCACACCCAAAACTGTGATCACAAAATGCTGAAGCTTAACAAAAAGCTAATGCCCTCAAGGCGTCTTAACTCTCAAATCAGACACCTGCTGCGTCGTCTCTCGCAGCAGTTTGCGCTTGATGCGGGCAGGATAGTCTTGGAAATCCGCAGCCGTTTCAACAAAAGCGCCCTCCCCTGTGATCACGTTCTCAAAGAAGTAGTCAGTCAGATCAGGGCTGCTCGCTTCAATCGCAATGGCATTCACGGTAACCCCTGCCCGCTTTAACGCAGGCTTCACATCATGGGGTTCAATGCCTTCGTTGGATTCCCC
>CAZWSE010000042.1:0-1362 GCA_964636575.1 uncultured Sulfitobacter sp.
GCCATGCGCATGGCGGATGAGATTGCCCTGATGCGCGACGGTCAGATCGTGCAGCAAGGCGCACCCTACAACGTTTATACCCGCCCAGTTGATCGAGAAGCGGTTGCCTTTTTCAGCGATGCCAATGTGTTACGGGCCAAAGTTGAAGGCGCGCTGGCCTTGACGCCCTTTGGTCGGTTTCTGGCGCCCGGGGTGGCGGATGGCACCGAAGTCGACATCGTGTTTCGCCCCCAGCATTTGCGCATTGATTTCGACCGAAGTGGCAAAGGCCCTGCGCCGACGCCGACCGAAGGCACGCCCGCGCGCGGTGTTGTGGAACGCGCGCGCTTTATGGGGCACGAGTCGTTGGTTGAGTTTCGGATGGACTATGATGGGTCGATCCTGAAGGCGACTGTACCTAACGTATTCCTGCCGCGTAAAGGCAAGCCCATGTGGCTGATGATCCGCCGCGATCGGTGTTTTGTGTTTCCTGTTTGAGCCTTTTGCAGGTGATAGGATGCCTCCGGCGGAGGTATTTTTCACCAAGAAGAAGCAGCCGCGTCTTTTAGAGTTTTGCCGGGGTCATCTACAAAGAGTTCGGGCAGCAATGTGATCTTTTCGATTTGACCTAGAGCGATGTGTTGGAATGTGTTTTGCGTTTCGTTCCAGATTGTCAGCCCCCAATGGCCTGCGGTGTAGCGCAGTTCCAGCGGGCGGGCTTTGATTTGTTCCGGCAGGGCCAGTTCAACTTTTTGCCGCGCTTTGATCGACGCCCTGAGCGGTGGGATATGTCCAAGCGTGCGTGCGGCATGGGGGTGTTGAAGCCCGAAACTGCCGCTGTCTGCGGCGCCTGTGACGGGCAGGGCCGCATCGATTTTGTCGGCCAGTGCTTTCGCCGAAGCCCCCAGGTCGGCGTCCTGGCTTTGACCGACCAAGGCCAGACCCAGATGGAGTGCGCCCAATTCGCTGTCGGTGAGGGTCAGAGGCGGCAGGGCGATGCCGTTTTCCAAGTGGTATCCCGTGCCCGGCGTGCCCTTGACCGGCACACCGTTGCTTTGCAGCGTGCCCATATCCCGATAGAGCGTGCGGATGGAGACCCCAAGCTGGCCTGCGAGGGTTTCGGCCAGATGCGGGCCCTTGGCTTCGAGGAGCCGCGACAGGGAGAGAAGGCGTGCTGCGCGTGACATGGCCTTCATTACTGCCACGAAAGTGTCAGGAGTGAAAGCGATAAATGCGGATGCCTTTAGAAATTGTGCCTTAGATCAGTGGTATGGGCCCGAACGGTCTTCCCGATTTGTAAACGGCGTCGTAGACCGATCTGCGCAAATTCATGTCTGTGCCGTCCTGTTGCGGCACACAATCGGAGAGTTGAAACCATGTTGA
>CAZWSE010000042.1:1462-28067 GCA_964636575.1 uncultured Sulfitobacter sp.
GCACCGCGCCGCTGATCGAACATCTGGCCGAGTTGCGCACGCGGCTGATCTATTCTGTAGCTGCTTTTGTCGTTGGCATGATGGTGACATTTGCGTTTGGCAGTGCAATTCTTGATTTTCTATTGGGACCTATCGAAAAGACCATGCGGTCCTTAGGCAATCCGAACCCTGTGATGCAGTACACCGCACCACAGGAATATTTTTTCACGCTTATCCGTATTTCGATGGTTGGGGGGTTGGCTTTAGGGTTCCCTGTGATTGCTTTCCAACTTTGGCGGTTTGTGGCGCCTGGCCTCTACCGCAATGAAAAGAATGCGTTTTTGCCGTTTGTTGTGGCCTCTCCAGCGTTGTTCACGCTTGGCGCGGCCTTTGCCCACTATGTGGTGGTCCCGCTTGCGATGACCTTCTTTCTTGGGTTTGCGGACTTACCTTCTTATCTGGCGGCAGTCATTTCGGGCGACGGGTCTCCAGCAGTGTCAGAAAGCGGCATCGATATTGTTTTCAATGGTAAGGTCAATGAAAGCCTTGAAATTACGCTGAAAATGATTGTGGCCTTTGGTCTTTGCTTTCAGCTACCCGTTTTGCTGACCCTGATGGGTAAAGCCGGGTTGGCTAGTTCGAAAGGTCTACGAGCTGTTCGAAAGTACGCTATTGTAGCAATACTAGTTGTGGCAGGTCTCGTGACTCCCCCCGATGTGACCACGCAGTTGATCCTGTTTGTAGTTGTTTACGGATTGTATGAGATTTCCATTCATCTCGTCGCGATGGTCGAGCGTCAGAAAGACCGTCAAGCCTTGGCAGATGGTGTGATCGAAGAGGGTGAGAGCCTGTTTGATGATGTGGACGAAGAAGCCTTTGATGAGGCCCATATCGAAGAGGATGATCTCAAGTGACCGATCCACTCGACCGGATTGCCGATGCGCTGGAACGCATGGCGCCTGCGCGGGCTGTTGCCCCTGATTTCGCGGCGGCGACAGCCTTTGTCTGGCATGTGTCGCCAGATCGGTTGCAGCCGGTTGAGACTGTGTCGCGGGTGCCCTTGGATTTGTTGGTTGGTGTAGACCGGTCTCGCCAGACCTTGCATGAAAACACCCGCCAGTTCGCTGCAGGATTGCCTGCCAACAATGCGCTTTTGTGGGGCGCGCGTGGCATGGGGAAATCCAGCCTTGTCAAAGCGATCCACGGCGATC
Organism: uncultured Sulfitobacter sp.; assembly: GCA_964636575.1. GTDB lineage: Bacteria > Pseudomonadota > Alphaproteobacteria > Rhodobacterales > Rhodobacteraceae > CAZWSE01. The sequence continues at coordinate 2,653 of CAZWSE010000042.1, forward strand.
TTCAAGCCGATTTTCCTGATTTGAAAGTGGTCGAATTGCAGCGCGAAGACTTGCCCACAGTTGGTCGTTTGCTTGATCTGCTGCGCCATGCGCCGTACCGGTTTATCCTGTTTTGTGATGATCTGTCGTTCAGCCATGATGACCAGCACTATAAATCCCTGAAAGCCGTTCTGGATGGCGGGATCGAAGGGCGACCGGACAATGTGGTGCTTTATGCGACCTCGAACCGTCGCCATCTTATGCCCCGCGACATGATCGAGAACGAGCGCGGCAGTGCCATTAACCCGTCCGAAGCTGTTGAGGAAAAGGTGTCTTTGTCAGACCGCTTCGGGCTGTGGCTGGGCTTTCATGCCTGTTCTCAGGATGAATACCTTGAGATGATCAGGGGCTACTGCGATGCTTATGGCGTCAAGATTGATGCCGACACCCTACATGCCGAAGCCATCGAATGGCAGGCCACGCGCGGATCAAGATCCGGCCGCGTGGCCTGGCAGTATTTCACGGATCTTGCGGGGCGCAAGGGCGTCAAAATCGCCTGAGATCACTTCAGGTAGGGCAGTGGGTCGACGCTGTCGAAGCCTTTGCGCACCTCAAAATGCACATACGCATCCGAGCCTGCCCGCAGTTTTGCGATGGCCTGACCGCGTTTGACGCGATCGCCTTTCTTGACGGATGCGCCTTCAACGTTGGCGTAGACCGTCAGAAGGTTGTCAGGGTGGCGGATCACGATGATCGGGATTTTGTCGGCGCTTGCTGTGATGGCTGCAACGGTTCCGTCAGCCGCCGCTTGAACGGCTGTGCCGGGTGCGGCTGCGATGTCGATCCCGTCGTTTTTGCCTTTCGAATAGGCGCGCACGATTTTGCCGCTGACAGGATAAGCCAGCACGCCGCTGGCGGGCGCGGATTGCTCACCCACATCGGCCACGGGTTCTTCCGCGACTTCGGCGGGTTTGGCCTGTTCGGGTTGTTCGTCAGGCAAAGCGGTCGCGGCACTTGGCGGTGTTGGCGTGGGCGAGCCTGTACCGGGTGTTGGAACCGTGGTTGCAGCGGGGGCTGCTTCTGCGGGCTTCGGCGCGGCCTGTTTTGGAACAGGGATCAGCAAGAACTGACCTTCGCGCACAGCAAAATCGCTGCCCAAAGAGTTCCATTCCGCCAGATCACGCACCTGAACCCCATAAAGACGGGCGATGGTATAGGCGGTTTCGCCACGTGCGACCTTATGCTGGTTCGGCTCTTTGGATTGGGCCGTTGCGGCTGGAAGCGCGGACGAGGTCACGGGCGTGGCCGCCGAATTGTTGATGGCGTTGCCAGCAAGGGTTGAGATGTCGACGCCCGGAGGCTGCTGTGCGGCGCCCGTGGCGGCGGAAGGTTCTGCAACCCGCCCCGGAAGTGCTATGATTTCACCGTCACGCAGAGGCACATTAGGATCAATACCGTTGTGGCTGGCCAGTTGTCCGATATCCACACCAATCCGGTTGGCAACGGTTGTCAGTGTATCACCGCGCCGCGCCACTGCGACTTGATAGGTCGGGTATGATATGATCCCGCGCGCATCGGGTTCGGGACGCTGGCTGCTTGCAGACTGTGCTGCGGCCGTGGTGGAAAAGGTGCCGCCGACGGAAGTGCGCAGATCAGGGTCGCAGGCCGCCAAAGCGCCAATAGCGGTGCTCGCGATCAGCAGTCGTGCGACAGGGAAGCGGGGAAAGGGCCTGTGGGTCATCTCGATGTCCTCAATTTGCCCCTTGTTGGTCGGGGCTTTGCTCTATTTTGAAGGCACCTTAACCGTCTTTGCCCAGCCCCTCAAGCAAAGGAACGAAGCGGACATCGCGCAATTCGTCGTAATCGTAGCCTGTTTCGGTGCGTGTCACGCGGATTAGCCGCTGAACGGTGTCGGATTGCCCCACGGGCACGACCATGATCCCGCCGACGCGAAGCTGGGCCAGTAAGGGTCCGGGCGGGTCTTCTGCGGCGGCTGTCACGATGATCCGGTCAAAGGGCGCCTGATCTGGCAGACCAAAGCTGCCATCTGCGGTGAAGGCAGTGATATTCGTCAGATCAAGCGCTTTGAACACAGCCAGTGCCTCTTGCACCAGCCGTTTGTGGCGGTCGACCGTGTAAACCCGACGGGCCAGTCGCGACAGGATCGCGGCCTGATAGCCTGAGCCTGTGCCCACTTCTAGCACCTTGTCGCGTGGGCTAACGTCAAGCGCTTGGCTCATCAAACCCACAACGGACGGCTGGCTGATGGTTTGCCCGCAGGCGATAGGCAGCGGCATATCTTCATAGGCACGTTCGGTGAAGATGCCGCGCACGAAAGGGCCGCGGTCGATCTGTTCCATGGCGGTCAGAACGCGGTTGTCCGTAACCCCCTTGGACCGGATCGAGAACAGGAACTGCATCTTGCGTTCTGCAAGCGTTTCCTCGGAGCCATCTGTATCGCTCACAGGGCACCTTTGAAGTGGTCGATCATGTCATGGGCTGTCAGGTCTGCGCGCATTGGGGTGACCGATATGTAGCCGTCCAAGTTGGCCTGTGCGTCGCTGCCTGCCGCTGTTGGAACCTGTTGGTTGCCACCTTTGATCCACAAGAACCGCCGCCCGGAGGGCGATGTATTGGGCGCGACCCCGAAATTCACATCGGGTCTGCGGCCTTGGGTCGAGACTGCGATGCCTTTGACAGCCTCCGCAGGTACGGGCGGGAAATTGACGTTGTAGAAGAGCCTGTAGTCTTCTGTTTCTTCGGGTGCTGCGGCCAATACCTTGCGGATCACATCCACTCCATGCGCTGCTGAGGCCTCAAACGGGTTGTCGAGCGTGTTGTTTTGTGGCCCGTAGTATTGCGACAGCGCGAAGGCGGGCAGGCCTTGCAACGCGGCCTCTAGTGCGGCGCCAATGGTGCCCGAATAGAGCGTGTTTTCGGCTGAATTGTTGCCTCTGTTCACACCCGATAGAACCAGATCGGGCAGGGCGTCTGTCATCACATCGTGTAGCGCTGCAAGAACACAGTCTGCCGGTGATCCATCCACGGCATATTCGCGGTCTTCTAACTTTGAGACCATCATGGGCTTTGTGTAACTGATGCAGTGGCCGACGCCGGATTGTTCAAAGGCGGGCGCGACAGTCCAGACCTCTCCGTCCGGTCCTGCGAGCGTCTGTGCGATATCATGCATGATCTTCAGGCCCGGTGCGGCAATGCCATCATCATTGGTGATCAAAATCCGCATATGCCCTGCCTTGAAGTATGGGTGGTTGGCAACTTACTAGGCGAGCCAGTCCGATGCGGCAAGTGTCCACATTGCCTGCTGTGGCAAGCGTGTCACGGGCGGGCTGGCTGGGGTTTGAGTATTTGCGGAAAAATGAAGGTTAAAGGACGTCTGACAGCAGCCTTTGGGCCTCGGCATGGATGTCGTTTAGGCCGCTTCTGTCTTCGCCGGGGTGGAACCTTGCCCGTGTTGCTGTCGCCATGGGCTGTGGTGTCAGGATGTGGATCTTTGGCCCCATCTTGGCGGTTTCATTCTGCCAGCTTTGCGCGAGTGCGATTTGCGCGGCTTTTGTCGCCCCGTAGCTGCCCATGAAGGATTGCCCGCGTGCCGGATCATCGAAGAACAAGGCTGTGCCAGCCTCCCCAAGCAGGGGCGCGATAAAGGGGATCAGGGTGCCCATGGCGGTGACGTTGCAGGCCACTGATTTGCCCCAGTCTTTGCTATCGATATGGGGGGCTGGTGCCATTGGCGCAGCATGGATGGCGGTATGCGCCCAGAGATCCAAATGTCCCCAGCGGTCGTGAATACCCCGACACAGGGTTGCCATTGCATCTACGTTTGTCACATCCATCGGGGCCAGTGTGGCCGACCCGCCTTTGGCTTTGATCCGGTCGTCGAGTTCTTCCAAAGCGCCCGTGGTGCGCCCGACTGCGATGATGTGGTGAGTTTCGGCCAGCCTTTCAGCCAGAGCCGCCCCAAGTCCGCGCGATGCGCCTGTGATGAGTGCTGTTTGTGTCATGGCTCTCATGTGGCGAGATGTGCGCCTGTCGTCAAGCGGGTAGAATGGGGGTGCGCGGACCAGCTTCCAGAGGGAGGTGCCCTGTCAGCCTAGGATCGTCAAAGACTTCCACCTTTTGAGAGACGGGCGTGAACCCGTTTTTGATGTAGAACCCCAAGGCATCAGGGTGGTCCAATGTGCAGGTGTGCAAGTGCAGACAGTCAATGTGCTGTGCCCATGCTTCGGACTGCGCGGTTGCCATAAGTGCGCGGCCTGCGCCCGATCCGACAAGCTCTGAGGTCAGCCCGAAAAAGGCGATCTCACAAGCGTTTGGCTGGCGGAAATCTAGTTCCAGAAGCCCGTGATCTGTTCCGTCTTTGCTGACAGTCCAAATCACAATCTGTGGGTCGAAAATGATCTGCCCGAGTTCCGCATCAGATAGCTTCAGGCGCGAGGTCCAAAGCCAGTTCATCCCGCCGACCCGCATGAAAATGTCGCGGTACCAGTCAAGCGTCGGATTTACCTTGGATAGGGTGACGCCATCGGGGAAAGGCCAGGGCTTGGCTTTGGCCCCGCCGCGCATTTCCAACTGAGTGACAACGGTGGAAAGCTTGCCCTTTGGGACTGTGTGATACCCGTCGGCTAATGCGTCAGCCACCGACCGGCCCGTAGGCTTGGTGCACGGCGCGGAACGACATCAGTTTGCGCTGTGTTTCGTCCCAAAGGTGCAGCCGCGCGGTGGCGATGCTTTCGCCGATGGTCAGCCGTTGGGCTTCCAGCAAGGCTTTGTGATCGCGCAGCACTTCGGTCAGCCGGTAGAACGGGATACGCGAATAAAGGTGATGCACGTGGTGCACCCCGATATTGCCCGAAAACCATTGCAAGACTTTGGGCATCACATAGTGGGATGACCCGTGCAGTGCCGCTTCGTGCAGTTGCCAGTCATTGCCATGATCCCAATGGGTGTCTTCAAACTGGTGTTGTACATAAAACAGCCAGACCCCCGCAGAGGCGGCGACCATGACCGTGGGCAAGAACACCAGAACGATCAGCCAAATGCCACCGGTCCATAACAGGACGCCGAGGATCGCAAGCAGGGCCACGTTCGTGCCCATGGCCGAGGTCCAATAGCGCCAGCCGGACTTCATCAATCCAAGAGGCAAGCGGTTGGCCAGCAGGAATAGATACGCAGGCCCAAGCACAAAGAGTGTCAGTGGATGGCGATAGCTGCGGTACCACAGACGCCCCAGCCATGACATCTCAAGGTATTCAGAGACGGTCATGGTATAGATGTCGCCCATGCCGCGTGCGGACAGGTTGCCAGAGGCAGAGTGATGTTCCGCGTGGGTGCGTTTCCATACGTCGTAGGGTGTAAGGGTCAAAACGCCCAAAGCGCGCCCGACCCAGTCGGACAGAGTGCGATTTTGAAAGTAACCGCCGTGTCCGCAATCATGCTGGATGATAAAAAGCCGGACCAGAAACAAACCGTTGACCAAGGCCAGCCCGAAAGAGGCCCAAGGCGCGAATGAGAGCATCCACCATGCGGCGGCCCAGATGGCCAGAAACGGCAAAAGCGATACGCCCAACTCAAACACCGAACGCGCCGGATTTGGCTCACGGTATTGCGCAAGGATTTTGATCCAGTTGCGCGCATCCTGTGCGGCATCAGGGGCCACACCGTTTGTGTGGTCTAGGGATTTCATGACTGTCATGCTGCTCTCTCTGTCGGGACGCGGTTTTTTTATGGGCCGCTTTCGTTAATGTTTTCTTAGCCTAAGCTATCGCCTGCGTCTATTCCGCTGCGGGCTTCAGTTGAAACCCTTTGTCGATCTGGTCTGCGGGCACCACAGGGTATTCACCGCTAAAGCAAGCATCGCAATACTGCGGGATAGCCGGATTGCGCCCATCCGCTTCGCCAACCGCGCGGTACAACCCGTCGAGCGAGATGAATTTTAAGCTGTCCACGCCCAAATGATCGCGCATTTCGTCTTCGGACATTGTTGCGGCAAGTAGCTTTTCGCGGTTTGGCGTATCGACGCCATAAAAACAGGGCCAGGCAGTCGGGGGAGAGGCAATGCGGAAGTGGACCTCGGCCGCGCCTGCGTCCAAGATCATTTCCTTGATCTTGCGGCTGGTGGTGCCGCGCACAACGCTGTCGTCGACCAAAATGATCCGTTTGCCTTTTACCAGCGCGCGGTTCACGTTCAGCTTCAACCGCACACCCATGTTCCGGATCTGCTCGGTTGGTTCAATGAAGGTGCGGCCCATGTACTGGTTGCGGATGATGCCCATGGCGTAGGGAATGCCGGATTGCAGGCTGTAACCAATCGCCGCAGGTGTGCCGGAATCGGGGACGGGACACACCAGATCAGCCTCAACAGGGGCTTCAACGGCAAGCTCGCGTCCGATGGATTCGCGGGTCTCATAGACAGAACGGCCGCCCAGAATTGAATCGGGGCGGCTGAAGTAAACATGCTCAAAAATGCAGAAACGGGATTTTTGGCGTCGGAAGGGGAAATTGCTTTCGACGCCGTTGCCGTTGATGACGACCATCTCGCCAGGTTCGATTTCGCGAATGAACTCGGCCCCGATGATATCAAGCGCGCAGGTTTCAGACGACAGCACCCAACCGTCGCCCAATTGGCCCAAAACAAGCGGGCGGACCCCCAAGGGATCGCGGACACCAATCAGTTTGGATTTGGTCATGGCCACAACTGAAAAGGCACCTTCGACACGGCGCAGGGCATCTTCCATGCGCTCTGGAATGGTGCGTTGCAAAGACCGTGCCATCAGGTGAATGATACATTCACTGTCGGAGGAGCTTTGGAAGATCGATCCGCGTTCGATCAATTCACGGCGGAGCGCATCGGCGTTGGTGATGTTGCCGTTGTGCGCAATCGCGGCACCCCCCATTGCGAACTCACCGAAGAAAGGTTGCACGTCACGGATGGCGGTCTGGCCTTTGTCCCCTGCAGTCGAATAGCGGACGTGTCCGATGGACAGCGGACCGGGCAGGGTCTTCATCAGGGTTTCATTGGTGAAGTTGTCGCGAACATATCCAAAGCGGCGGGCGTTTTGAAATCCGGCCTCGTCGTCGTGGCTGACAATGCCGCCTGCTTCTTGACCGCGGTGCTGTAAGGCATGCAGGCCAAGCGCTACAAAGTTGGCCGCGTCTTTGACGCCAATAACACCAAAGACCCCGCATTCTTCACGCAATTTGTCGTCATCGAAGGGATGGGCGGGGGGCATCGGGCAGGTCGACAAGAGGGGGCTCTCCGAATCCATTTGGGATGGTCCCCTCGGTCTTAACTTTTGAGAGCCCTTATGTCACGGAAGTATGACAGGTTTCGGTGCCAAAAAGATCACTTTGCTGTGGATTACTGAGTGCAAACGTTTGTCAGCTGTTCGTATTGGCGTGTGATCCAGCCCAAAGCGGCTTCAGGGTTCTGTTCTTCGATCTGTCCGGTGAACTGGCCGAAGACCTGAGCAGAGCGGCTTTCATCAACCATTGTGTACTCTTGGTCAGTGATGACGGTGCTGTAGACAAAGAAGGCAATGGCCACCAACAAGATCCCACGGGCGACGCCGAAGAGAAAGCCCAAAGCTTGGTCAATACCGCCAAGGGCCGACCGTTGAACGATGGATGAAAAGAGCGGGGTGAAGAGCGAAAAGATGATCAACCCTGCCACAAAGACAATCGCAAAGGCGCCGATGATCGAGATTTCGCAGCTGTCGCCGACAAATTCACCCACCACAGGGATTTCACTTATCAGCGGCTGAACTTTTGGCGCGAACAAGAAGGCAAGGATCGCGGCACCGACCCACCCTGCGATGGCCATCGCTTCGCGGACCAAACCGCGACCGTAGGCCAAAAGCGCTGATAAGACGATGACGATGACAACGATGCCGTCGACGATGGTGAAACCTTCCATGGGCCTGCCCTCTTTTCGTTTTGGACGCTATCCTGCGCCGAATATATCACCCACAAAACTTGTCAGATCAGATATCTGGTTCAGGGCCATGCCGGTGTTTGCACCGGTCTTGCCGCCCGACGGGGCGATGGCCGCTGTGAAACCAAGTTTTTGCGCTTCTTTCAACCTATTTTCGGTTTGTGTAGCAGGTCTTAACGCGCCACTGAGACTTATTTCCCCGAAAACCACCGTTTCAGAGGGTAAAGCGGCGTCTTCGCGCGCCGATAGTAGCGCGGCTGCAACAGCCAGATCGGCTGCGGGTTCGGTCACCTTCATTCCGCCTGCAACGTTCAGATAGACATCAAGCCCCGTGAAAGGGATGCCGCAACGGGCTTCTAACACTGCCATAATCATCGCCAAACGTCCCGAATCCCAGCCAACGACGGTGCGGCGCGGTTGGCTGTGCGGCGAGGGCGCGATCAGGGCTTGGAATTCGACCAAAACCGGTCGGGTGCCTTCGACCCCTGCAAAAACAACAGAACCGGGGCTGGGTTGTCCGCGTTCCGACAGGAACAGTGCGGAAGGGTTGATAACCTCGGCCAATCCGCCGCCTGTCATCTCAAAAACCCCAATCTCATCGGCGGGTCCAAAACGGTTCTTGACCGCGCGCAGGATACGGAACTGGTGGCCACGCTCACCCTCAAAGTAGAGCACCGTATCGACCATATGTTCCACCACACGTGGGCCCGCGATTTGGCCGTCTTTGGTGACATGCCCGACAAGAATGACCGACACGCCCTTACGCTTGGCGAAGCTGGTCAATTCATGCGCGGCAGAACGGACCTGACTGACAGACCCCGGCGCGCTTTCGACGTTGTCGGCCCACATGGTCTGGATGGAATCGATGATCGCCAGTTGCGGGCGTTCTTTATCAAGGGTGGTCAGGATGTCGCGCAGGTTTGTCTCTGATGCCAATTTGACAGGCGCATCTGCCAGCCCAAGGCGTTGCGCGCGCATGCGCACCTGGGCCGAGGCTTCTTCACCGCTGACGTAGATTGTTTTCAAGCCCGACCGCGCAAATTGTGCCGCCGCCTGTAGCAGAAGTGTGGATTTGCCGATGCCGGGATCGCCGCCCACAAGAATGGCCGAGGAAGGCACAAGCCCGCCGCCCAACACGCGGTCGAGTTCTGCGATGCCAGAGGTCGTGCGCGGCGGCGGGGCTTCTTCCGTGCTAAGATCTGTCAGCTCAATCGCTGACCCGCGTTTGCCGCCCAAGGATTTTGACGCAGGTCCAGCGGACAGCGGTGTGTCTTCGACAATGGTGTTCCAATCCCCGCAGGCTTCGCAGCGACCCGACCATTTGGACGAAGTGGCCCCGCAGGCTGTGCAAGAGAAGTTTTTTGTCGCCTTAGCCATCGGGCTGCGCTTTCTGTTGTGTGTCGGTCAGTATCCCGATCACCAGCGAGGCTAGAATGCAAGCGGTGAAAAGATACAAGCCCCATGCGGTTTCCAACCGTCCGACCCCGATGCCTTTGGCGAGGGTGATGTAAAGCGCGATCAGAAAGATGTCCGCCATCGCCAGTTTTCCGAGAATATGCAAGACGGGCAGTGCTACGGGTTTCAGGAGATTGAAGTGCACAAGTGCCAGCCCGAGCGTTTTGAGATAGGGCGCGAAGAGCGCGAAGATCGTCACGGCGAGTGCAAGGAACACGTCCGTTTGCCACAGGCTTTGCAGACCAGAGATCACGCTGATTTCAGACAGCTTAAAGAGCGGCAGCAGCCCTGCCTTCATCAAGGGGGCGAACCACGCGATGGGGTAGAGGATCAGCAAGCTGAGATTGGCGAGTTTGAGTATCATTGCGACGGGCTGTGCCTTTTGGCGGATGGTTTTTGAGTATTTGTGGAAAAATGAAGCGGGGGCATGGTTAACGGATCGCCTCGATCGGGCCTGTGGCGCGTCCGTGGATGAATTGATCGAGGTATGGATCACCGCTTGCGTCCATATCTGCGACAGGTCCTGTCCACTTGATGACCCCGTCGTGCAGCATGGCCACGTTGTCTGCGATGGCTCGCACCGAGCTCATGTCGTGGGTGATGGTCATGGCCGTTGCCCCCATTTCGACCACGATTTCGCGGATCAGATCGTTGATGACACCTGCCATGATCGGATCAAGGCCGGTTGTAGGCTCATCAAAGAAGATGATTTCAGGCTCTGCCGCGATGGCGCGCGCAAGGCCGACCCGCTTTTGCATCCCGCCCGAAAGCTCCGCGGGCAGTCTGTCGGCCACGTCTTCTTTCAGCCCCACCCGCCGCAGTTTCTCTATCGCGATAGAGCGGGCCTCTTCGGTCGGCTTTTTCAAGCTGCCACGCAGGAGGCGAAAGGCCACGTTTTGCCAGACCGGCAGGCTGTCAAACAGCGCCCCGCCTTGGAACAGCATCCCGAATTTGGCCAAATAGGCATCACGGTCGCCCGTTTGAGCGTCTTGTCCGTCAACCGTGATTTGCCCCGCATCAGGTGTGATCAACCCGAGCACAGATTTCAGGGCGACCGACTTGCCGGTACCAGACCCGCCGATGATAACCATGGACGTCGATTTGGGGATATGCAGATCCACCCCTTGTAGAACCTTGTTGGCCCCGAAGGCCTTTGTGACACCCTCCATCCGTATCATACCGAGAAAAACACCCCCGTGAGCAGGAAGTTCGCGGCGAGGATCAGAATGGCGGCTGCCTCAACCGATCCTTTCGTGGCGCGGCCGACCCCTTGGGCGCCGCGGCCTGAATTCATCCCGTAGTAGCATCCCATTGTTGCAGCGATGAACCCGAAGACACCGCCCTTGATCAGCGATGAGATCACATCGAAGGGTTCCAGAAAGTCGACCGTATTTTTCAAATAGGCCGCCGCATTGAACCCGAGCGTGCCTGTGGCGACCGCATAACCGCCAAAGATGCCGATGATGTCGCCTACAGCCACCAAGACAGGCACTGTCAAGGTGGCGGCCAGCACCCGTGGTACGGTCAGGTACTTCATTGGATGGGTAGACAGGGTCACAAGCGCGTCGATTTGTTCGGTGACTTTCATAGTCGCGATTTCAGCCGCAACCGATGACGTGACCCGTGCTGCGATCATTAGCCCGACCAGAACCGGCCCCAATTCACGGACCATGCCGATGGCGACGATCTGGGGTACGACCGCTTCTGCATTAAACCGTGCGCCGCCTGCGTAGATTTGCAAGGCCAGCGCGCCACCTGTGAAGATTGCTGTCAACCCGACCACCGGCAAAGACAGCCAGCCAATATTGAGCAAAGCCACACCGAATTCGCGTGGATAGAACGGCGGGCGGATCAGGTGGCTTAGGGTTTGACCTGCAAAAATCGCGACCCGACCGATGGCTGCCAGAAACCCGAGCACAACCGCGCCGATTGCCGCCAAAGGGGACAAAATGCTCATCCCAGATAGGTGCGCTTGTAGCGGTGACCCAGCGACGTCAAGATTTCGTACCCGATTGTGCCCGCTGCTGTCGCCACATCATCCACCGATTGGTTGCGGCCTAGAATATCAAGCGTTTCAGGGTCATAAGCCACGTCCGTCACATCCACTGTGATCAGATCCATCGACACCCGACCGACCAATGGACACTTTTGGTCACCGGCCCAAAGGGCGGTTCTGTTGCCCATAGCGCGGATCAATCCGTCGGCATACCCCCCTGAAACGGTTGCAATTCTGGACATACGTTTGGCGGTCCAACCCTTTGCATAGCCGACGGTTTCACCCACTTCGACGTCTCTTATCTGGATAACAGGCAGGCTGAGCGTGACGACAGATGCAGCCTCTTTGAACGGATGCCCGCCGTACAAACCGATGCCGGGGCGGGTCAGATCAAAGTGATAATCGGGGCCTAAAAGGATTCCGCCTGTGGCTGCCAAAGACTTCGGGACATCGATCCCGTCGGTCATGTCCCGAAAGCTGCTGAGCTGCTTTGGATTCATCGGGTCGCTGCGCGTGTCCGAACACGCCAGATGAGACATAAGCAAGGTCGGCTTTTGGGCCAAGGCGATGTCACGTAGGGCGGACCATTCGACCGGTTCCATCCCCAGCCGGTTCATGCCCGTATCCAGCTGAACGCCAAAGGGGTAGGCGGCCAAGGCTTCGACATGACGCAACATTTGGTCGACGGAATTGATCATCGGGGTAAGGTCGTGTTCGCGAATAAGCTCTGTGTCGCCAGCCATATGTCCCGACATGACATTGATGGTCGGGCCGCGGCCCAAGGCCATTCGCACCGCGGCGCCTTCTTCAGCGACGGCCACGAAAAACTGCCGTGCGCCAGCCTTTGCCAAACGGCGCGCAACGATGGGCGCGCCAAGGCCGTAGCCAGCGGCCTTTACAACGGCACCCGTTTCAGTGGCTGACTTGGCATCCAAAGCACGCCAGTTGGCGACGAGGGCATCAAGATCAATTGTAAGGGAGGCTGTCGACATAGGCAGGGTTTTCGACGCGGCGCGGCGCGGGGTCAAGGGGGAATACTGCGCCTTCGGGCCGCAAGGGCGTTGCGCGCAGGCTTAGAATTCGGTGTCGCCTTCTTGCTGCCAAGGCTTCACAAGATTGCCAAAGCGGGTGAAACGGCCTTCGAAGGATAGTTCAACCGTTCCGATGGGGCCGTGACGCTGCTTGCCGATCACAACCTCTGCGCGGCCATGCAGGCGTTCCATTTCTTCCTGCCAGGACGCCATCTTGTCGAGCTCATGATCGCCGGGTTTCTCACGTTCTTTGTAGTATTCTTCGCGGAACACGAACATGACCACATCGGCGTCTTGTTCGATCGAACCGGATTCGCGCAGGTCAGACAATTGCGGCCGCTTGTCTTCGCGGTTCTCAACTTGCCGGCTGAGCTGGGACAAGGCGATGACCGGAATATCAAGCTCTTTGGCGATGGCTTTAAGGCCCATCGTGATTTCCGAGATCTCGTTAACGCGGTTTTCGGACCGGCCGGTGCCGCGCACAAGCTGCAAATAGTCCACGATCAACACATCCAACCCATGGGTGCGCTTCAAACGGCGGGCGCGGGCGGCCAGTTGGCTAATGGGTAGTGCAGGTGTGTCGTCAATATAGAGCGGGCAGGCTTCAAGAGCCTTCGCGGCATCGACAAAACGGCGGAATTCAACCTCGGACATGTCGCCGCGACGGATTTGCTCTGAAGGGACTTCGGCAGCTTCGGACAAGATACGCGCAGCCAACTGTTCGGCGCTCATTTCAAGGCTGTAGAACCCTACAACACCACCATCCACAGCGCCTTCGGTGCCGTCATGGAGCGTACCGCGTTTATAGGCCTTAGCCACATTGAACGCGATATTGGTGGCAAGCGATGTCTTCCCCATCGACGGACGACCGGCGAGGATCAGCAGATCAGACCGGTGCAAGCCGCCCAGTTTCTTATCCATGTCGACAAGACCGGTCGATACGCCTGCCAGACCACCATCACGCTGATAGGCTGCATTGGCGACATTAACAGCGTCCGTTACGGCCTTGAGAAAGCTTTGAAAACCGCTTTCGGTCTGACCCTGTTCGGCAAGCTTGTAAAGCTGCTGTTCGGCATCCACGATCTGGGCGCGCGGCTCGGACTCCACATCGACCTTTGCCGCCTTGGTGCTGATATCCTGACCGAGCTTTATCAAATCACGGCGCACGGCCAGATCATAAATCATCTGCGCATAATCACGGACCGCATATGAACTGATCGCGGCACCGGCGAGACGGGCCAGATAGGCGGGCCCGCCGAGTTCCTTAAGGCCTTCATCGTCTTCCATAAAGGCTTTGAGGGTCACAGGGCTGGCAAGCGTGTTCTTCGCAATCCGGCTTTGGGCGACCTCATAGATGCGGGCATGCACAGGATCATAGAAGTGCTGCGGGCCGATGATACTGGCGACGCGGTCGTAGACGTCATTGTTGGTGAGAATAGCGCCCAGAAGCTGCTGTTCGGCCTCAATCGAATGGGGCATCGTATCGGGTGTTGTGGTCTCAAGCCCGGTTGGGTTGATGCTCGCAATTTCGTTCATAGCCTGCCCTCACATGCCCGCTTTTGCGGTGCGCCTGTTTCTTGGATTGGTCTATGCCAAAACGCGCAGGCGCCGCAAATTGTATATCTCTGTGGATAGCATGTGAATTCAGGGAAATACACCCCATGCGGGGATCAAGGCGAGGCCGGCCACTATATCTTGTGGCAAACTCGGTTAAGCCTTTTTTAGCTTTTCTGTTGAGCATCCCGCCATGCTTGGGGAGCTGTCAGGAAGGTTTCGACCTCGATCAACGTGTTTTCGTCAAAGGCACCTGATGACTTGGCCTCTTCCAGAACATCCCACCAGGTGCACAAATGGTGCAGGCTAATGCCATGATCGCCCAGCGTTTTTGTCGTCTCGGGGAAGATGCCATAGTAAAAGATGACAGCCGTGTGCGCGCAGGTCGCGCCAGTCTCGCGGATGGCATCTACGAATGACAGCTTAGATCCACCGTCCGTTGTCAGGTCTTCGACCAAAAGAACGCGCTGGCCCTCGGTCATCTCGCCTTCGATTCGCGCATTCCGGCCATAACCTTTCGGCTTTTTGCGCACGTAGGTCATGGGCAGGGCCATCCGTTCAGCAACCAACGCACCAAACGGAATGCCCGCGGTCTCGCCACCTGCGACGTTGTCAAAGGCCTCAAAGCCCGCATTGCGCATGACCGTGACGGTCAAAAAATCCATCAAGGTGGTGCGGATGCGCGGATAGCTGATCAGTTTGCGGCAATCGATGTAGACTGGGCTGGGCAGGCCGGAGGCAAAAATGAAAGGCTCTTTGTCCATGAAATGCACGGCCTTGATCTCAAGCAACATGCGTGCGGTCAGACGGGCCATTTCAGCGGCATCAGGATAGGAGGTCGGGATCATAGCGTCGCCCTTTCATCTTCTTTGTTCAAAATAAATCCCCGCCGGAGGCAAGAAAACCTACGCTTCAACGCGCCAATGCAGTGGCATCATGGGATCAAACACAGTCACCGGTCCGTCTTCGGTAGCAATGGAAGCCGGATAAGACACAACATCACCTTTAGTCAGCGTCACAGTATCTTCATTCGCGGCAAGCCCGTAAAAGGCGGGGCCGTTCAATGACGTAAACCCTTCCAACGTGTCCAATGCTTTGTCCTGTTCAAACACCTCAGCCAGAATGGACAGTGTGTTCGAGGCCGTAAAACAGCCTGCACAGCCGCACGGCAGCAGTTTGTTTTCGTCCGTATGGGGGGCCGAATCTGTGCCAAGGAAAAATCGCGCTTCGCCGCTTGTCGCTGCATCCCGCAGGGCCAATCTATGCTCTTCGCGCTTGGCGACAGGCAGGCAATAGTAGTGCGGCTTGATCCCACCGGCGAGGATATGATTTCGGTTGATGACCAAATGGTGGGTGGTGATGGTCGCCCCTAGGCTATCATCCTGCGCACGGGCGTAGTCCACTGCGTTTAAGGTCGTGATATGCTCCATCACCACTCGCAGGCCTTTGGTTGCGCGGCGGATCGGGTCCAACACGCGGTCGATGAACACGGCTTCACGGTCAAAGATGTCAATGTCGCTATCAGTGACTTCCCCATGGACGCACAGCGGCAAACCGATTTCGGCCATCCGGTCCAGCACCGCACGCACATTGTCAAAATTGGCGACGCCGGACGCCGAATTGGTGGTGGCCCCAGCGGGGTAGAGTTTGACGGCCTTGACCAGACCGGACGCATGGGCTGCGGCCACATCGTCTGCGTCCGTGTCCTCGGTCAAATACAGGGTCATCAAAGGCTCAAACGCCATACCCTCGGGCAGGGCGGCCATGATCCGGTCGCGGTAGGCGGCGGCTTGCGCGCCTGTCACAACTGGTGGCACAAGGTTTGGCATGATGATTGCGCGTGCAAAGTGGCGGGCTGTCTCGGGCAAAACGGCCGTCATCATGGCCCCATCGCGCAGGTGCAGATGCCAGTCGTCAGGGCGGCGGATCGTTAGGGTATCACTCATGCTGCGCCGCCTAGCACATGGGCCGCGCGCGTTCTAGCCCGCTTATTCAGCGGCGGTGCGCAACTGAAGATGAATGTCATCTATTTGCGGCATTGCAGGGGTTTGCACTTCGGGCACGGGTTGGGACCTCAACCGCGACAACCGCTCAGAAAACCGGCGGGCTTTGATCCGTTGGCTGACGTTTTCGCACAAAAGCGTCGAAAGGTAAGGGCGGTCGTCTGCATCCAGCCGCGCCAGTAGGCGTTGCAGATAAGGGGTATAGTCGCGCCGTTCACGGTACATGGTCGCAAATGTTTGAGGCGTTAGATTCCCGTTGCCTGCGGTCTCAAGAAGCCGCAGCAGCAACCGCATATCCACCAAATCGTGCTCCGGCGTTTCACCCATATGGGGCATGCAAAGGTGGGTCGTGTTATCCCCGTTAAACAGCGCCGCATGCATCGCATCGAGTTGAACCTGCGGATCATAGAGCACGAAGGCTTGGTCTGCCGCTTCAATCATATCTGGTGCATATCCATAGCGGTCATCGAAGGGCACTTTGCGCATGGCTTTGTAACGCGGGTCCCAGCCTGCGCGGGACGGATCCAGCGTCGCTTGAGGCCGCACTGTCAGCACTGTGGCGCCGGGGGCTGCGACTGAAAATGCACTGGCTGCATATCCGCAAGATCCAGCGCCGTAGAAAATGACCTTCTCGAAGTCCTCGAAAAACCCGTCGTCAGTCAAACGGTCGATAAAGCCATAGACCTGAGGCGCGCGAAACCATGTGTCGCCATCGCTGATCAGGCATAGATGCGACCAACCTTGTGCCTCGACCATTTCAAAGCCAAGCGGCTGGCCCAGATCGGACATGTTTTGAATGCTATCAAGTGTCTCAAACGTCACCAGAAGCGTTGGTCGGTCTTCGACAAAGGACGCATAATGCTTTGGCCCAAGGTCGATGAAGTACCCGTGCTCGTCCGTCAGTTCTGCCATTTGGGTCAGCCACTGCGATTTGCTCAGGCCCACCATGGGTCTCAGAATATCAACGCTGCTTGTCGCCATCTTTGAAAAGCCTCCTGTAAGGCCATATCTTGTGGAGCAGTGACGCTCGGTGTCCACTTATAGCGTTGATATAGAGCTTTTTGTCATGTTTGCAAAGCGCCTTGCACGCAACGCAACGTCTTGACGCGATGCACCCCCTATGCCCTGATGGCGCTTCAATACCGCGCAGGAGACGTCATGGACCTTCCCCCAACAATCGACGCCGTCAAGAAAATGCTGAATGATCAAGGCTATGTCTGCGGTCATGCGCTGGGCACCGTCGTGTTCCTCGCGCTCAAATTGGGGCGGCCTTTGTTTCTGGAAGGCGAAGCCGGCGTGGGCAAAACCGAAATCGCCAAAGCCCTGGCCGCCGGGCTGGATCGCAAGCTGATCCGATTGCAATGCTACGAAGGCCTTGATGCGGGGTCTGCGGTGTACGAATGGAACTTTGCCGCGCAAATGGTCGCGATCCGCACGGCTGAGGCCAGCGGTGGCGCCGACCGCAAAGCCTTGCAAACGGAGCTCTTCAGCGATGACTATCTGGTGGAACGCCCCTTGCTTGAGGCCATGCGGCCCGACGGTCGCGGTGCGCCCATTTTGCTGATTGATGAGCTTGATCGCACCGATGAGCCGTTTGAGGCCTATCTTCTGGAGGCCCTGAGCGATTTTCAGGTCACCATCCCCGAACTTGGCACTATCAAAGCGCCGGAGCCGCCGATTGTCATTTTGACGTCAAACCGCACCCGCGAAGTCCATGACGCGCTGAAGCGGCGGTGTTTGTATCACTGGGTCGATTACCCTGACTTTGACCGTGAAATCGAAATTCTGACCGCCCGCGCGCCTGAGGCCGCTGCAAATCTGAGCCGTGAAGTGGTCGCTTTTGTACAGGCTTTGCGCACGGAGGATTTGTTCAAGAAACCGGGCGTGGCCGAGACGATTGATTGGGCCAAGTGTTTGCTTGCCCTTGATGTCATCAACCTGTCGCCCGAGGTGATTGCCGATACGCTTGGCGCGATCTTGAAGTACCAAGATGATATCCAGAAGCTTCAAGGGTCGGAAGCCAAACGCATTCTCGACCAAGCCACCGCCACGCTGGCCGCTGGTTGATGCAGGTGTAACGGGTATGGTTGAACTTCCTGATCTGGAACTGCCGGACAATCCCAAACTGGCGCAAAACATCACACATTTCGCGCGGGCCTTGCGGCGCGCTGGTCTGCCGATTGGGCCGGGGCGGGTCATAGACGCCATTCAAGCCGTTGAGGCCGCCGGTTTTTCAGAACGTCGCGATTTTTTCTGGACCCTGCACGCCTGTTTTGTGAACCGGCCAGAGCACCGCTTGGTCTTTGCGCAGCTCTTTCGACTGTACTGGCGCGATCCGCGGTATCTTGAGCATATGATGGCCGCGATGATCCCTGCCATTCGTGGTGTGCAAGAAGAGCGGGTGGCCCAATCTGCTGAGAAACGCGCGGCTGAGGCTTTGCTCGACGGGCAGGAACGCGACGTGCCGCAACCTGAAAGTACTGAAGAGGACGACGCGTTGATCGAGATCGACGCGAGCCTGACCATGTCGGCCGAAGAAAAACTGCGCACCCTTGATTTCGAGCAGATGAGCACCGCTGAAATGGCGCAAGCCAAGCGGATGTTGTCCAAGCTTAGCCTGCCGGTAAAGCCCTTGGCCTCGCGTCGCGCAGTGCCAAATCCGCGTGGTTCTCGGATTGATGCGAAACGGACCTTGAAAGCGGCCATGCGCCGTGGCGGTGACATGCAGCAGATCGCCCGTCGCGCACCACGTCCGCGCTATCCCAATCTAGTTGTGCTCTGCGATATTTCGGGTTCCATGAGCCAGTATAGCCGCGTTGTTTTGCATTTCCTGCATGCGGTCAGCAACGCAAAGGGGGCAGGCTGGGCCAAGGTACATGCCTTCACCTTTGGGACCCGTCTGACCAATATCACCCGTCATCTGGCCACCCGCGATGTGGATGCCGCATTGTCCGCCGCTGGTGCCGAAGCGCAGGATTGGGAAGGCGGGACACGCATTGGCCAATGTCTGGAACGGTTCAACAAAGACTGGTCGCGCCGTGTGTTGGGGCAGGGTGCAGTTGTCTTGCTGATCACGGACGGGTTGGACCGCGATGATCCTGACGCCCTCTCCAAAGAGATGGAGCGTTTGAACCTGTCGACCCGTCGTCTGATCTGGTTAAACCCCCTGCTGCGCTGGGACGGTTTTGCTGCCAAAGCCCAAGGCATCGCCGCCATGCTGCCGCACGTCGATAGCTTTCGGGCGGGTCACTCGATTGCATCGCTTGAAGACCTTGCGCGTGTCATAACGCAACCCGATGATATGGGCGAAAAAGACCGCCTTTTGACCGAATTGCGCAACCGCCCAGCCGAGGAGCCGCGTCTTGGACATGTTTGAGAACATCCCCGAAATCGCACTGGACTGGCACCGCGCTGGCAAAGGTGCGGTTTTGTGCACGGTGGTAGAGACATGGGGGTCCGCCCCACGCCGCACGGGCGCGCAACTGGTGGTCTCAAAAGAGGCCGCGATGGAAGGGTCAGTCTCTGGCGGATGTGTCGAAGGCGCTGTCGTCGTTGAAGCGATTGAAGCTTTGGAAGCAGGCGAGATGCGGCTGCTGGAATACGGCGTCAGCGACGGGGATGCTTTTGCGGTCGGGCTGGCCTGTGGGGGCACGATCCGCGTTTTGGTGGAACCCGTTGGATCCGTGTTGCCCGAAGACATGCTGGCCGGTTTGGTCAAAGCGCGGCAATCCCGTGCGCCGATTGCCTATGAAGTGAATACGAAAACGGGGGCGCGCAGGTTGACCCACACTGACTATCAGGCGCGGTTCCGCACCGACAGGTCCGGGTTTGAAGAGGACGGCGAGACCTTCGTTGGCGTTCATAATCCGCCACTTCGCGTGGTCATCGTGGGGGCTGTTCATATCGCGCAGGCGCTTGTGCCGATGGCACGGATTGCGGGGTTTGACCCGTTTGTGATTGATCCGCGCGCCGCTTTCGGGGCCGCCGCGCGCTTTCCAGAGACAACTTTAATCGAAGACTGGCCGGATGAGGCGATTGCATCCCTCGGTCTGGACGCTCGGACGGCGCTCGTTTTGTTGACCCATGATCCCAAGCTGGATGATCCCGCTTTACAGCTCGCTTTGAAATCCGATTGCTTTTACATCGGCGCGCTGGGCAGTACCCGCACCCATGCCAAACGCGTGGAGCGAATGACTGAGGCTGGATTTGAAGCAGACACAATCGCGCGGATAAATGGACCGGTAGGCCTGAACATCGGGGCGGCAAGCCCGTCTGAAATAGCGGTCTCAATCCTTGCTGAAATGCTGCAAACGCTTCGGATGCCTGCGTGAAGTTCGGGCCCGTCCCCTTGGCCGAGGCAAAGGGCGCAATCCTTGCCCATTCAGTTGCCCTGTCAAAAGGGCGTCTGCGCAAAGGGATCACGCTAGACGCGGATCACATTGCGCAACTGGATGCAGCCGGAGTTGAAAGCGTTGTTGTGGCCCGTTTGGACCCTACGGATGTGCATGAAAACGAGGCCGCAGATCGCATCGCGAGATCAGTCGTGCCGGATGCAGATGCAGCGCATGTGACGCTGTCCAAACCGTTTACAGGGCGGGTCAACATATTGGCCGCCAAGGCCGGAGTTGCGGTGCTAGACGTGGGCAAGCTGGAAAAGCTCAACCGGATTGACCCAATGCTGACCATTGCCACTGTGCCGCCTTACCAGCAAATGCAGGCCGGTGGGATGATCGCGACCGTCAAAATCATTTCCTACGGCGTTGAAGCGCGGCTGATTGATCTCGCCATTCAGATTGCGGAAGATGCCATTTCGCTCGCCCCACCTGTCTTTGAAACAGCGGGGCTGATCCTGACCCAAGACAGCTTTTTTGAAGACGACAAAGGGGCCGCGGCTGTGCGTGCGCGGGTTGAGGCGCTTGGCCTTATGCTTGAACAGGTCTCGGTTGTGCCCCACGACCAAGCCCAACTGACCCGTGCGATTGGGGACACTGCGGGCGATATGCTGATGATCCTGACGGAAACGGCGACCTCTGACATCAATGATACGGCTCCGGCAGCGCTTCGGGCGGCAGGGGGGCACGTGCACCGGTTCGGGATGCCGGTCGATCCGGGCAACCTGCTTTTTGTGGGGGCCTTGGGCGACAGACCTGTTATCGGCTTGCCGGGATGTGCCAGATCGCCTGCGCTAAATGGGGCGGATTGGGTGCTGTCGCGGATCGCCTGCGGGATCGAGGTCACGGATGCTGAAATTTCGGGCATGGGCGTCGGCGGGTTGCTGAAAGAAATCCCGACACGGCCCCAACCCAGACGCGGCTGACATCACGTTTTTTGCACAAAGCCAAGAAACTTGTTCTCAAGTCGCGGGACCCGTGCTTAACTCAAGGGCAAGAAGAAGATCAAAGGGAGGACTACCATGACAAAGGTCACAATGACCGTGAACGGCGCAGCTGCGTCCGGAGATGTGGAAGGGCGCACGCTGCTTTCTGCATTTCTGCGTGATGAACTGCACCTGACAGGGACGCACGTGGGGTGCGATACCAGCCAGTGCGGGGCGTGCATTGTGCATGTCGACGGCAAGGCGGTGAAATCCTGCACGATGCTTGCAGCAGAAGCCGACGGCGCAAAGGTTGAAACCATCGAATCGATGGCCAATGCAGACGGATCGTTGAATGTGATCCAGCAAGCTTTCCAGGATCACCACGGATTGCAGTGCGGATTTTGCACGCCCGGTATGATCATGACGGCGTCCAAGTTGCTTGAAGAAAACCCCAAGCCGACCGAGCATGAGGTGCGCGCCTATCTTGAAGGCAATATCTGCCGCTGCACAGGCTACCACAACATCGTCAAAGCGATCATGGCCGCATCCGGTCAGGACGTTGGTGCGATTGCTGCTGAATAATTTGTCGGGCTGGCGCGCTTTGCGCGCACTACCGGTTTGACCGCTTTTGACGCCCAAAGGGCCAACGAAAGCAATTTTTAGGGAGAGAGATTATGCCAAAAGATGGAGGCATCGGCGCCAGCACCAAGCGGCGCGAAGACGTACGGTTTTTGACAGGGGTCGGAAACTATACGGATGATATCAACGTACAGGGCCAGGCCCATGTGTATTTCCTGCGCTCTGACGTGGCGCATGGCACGCTGAACAAAGTGGACACGACGGCTGCATCCAAGATGCCCGGTGTGGTCAAGATTTTCACAGGCGACGATTTTGAAGCTGTTGGCGGTATTCCGTGCGGCTGGCAAGTGACCGACCGTCACGGTGAGCCGATGCAAGAGCCAAAGCATCCCGTTCTGGCCCACGGCAAAGTCCGCCATGTTGGCGATCCGATTGCGGCCATTGTTGCAGACACGCTGGAACAGGCCCGCGACGCTGCTGAGGCGATTGATCTTGATATCGGTGAGCTTCCAGCCGTTGTGAACATGAAAGAGGCCGTCAAAGCGGGCGCGCCCAAAATCCACGACGATCTGACAAGCAACCTTTGCTATGACTGGGGCTTCGTTGAAGAAAACCGCGAAGCCGTGGACAACGCCATCAAAGGCGCGGCGCACGTCACCACGCTAGAGCTGGTCAACCAGCGCATGGTCGCCAACCCGATGGAGCCTCGTGTAGCGGTGGGCGAGTACGCTCAAGGGACCGGCGATTATACTTTGCACACCACCAGCCAGAACCCGCATGTGATCCGTCTTTTGATGGGCGCGTTTGTTCTGGGTATTCCCGAGCACAAGCTGCGGGTTGTTGCCCCTGATGTGGGCGGTGGTTTTGGCACCAAAATTTTCCACTATGCCGAAGAGGCGTTTTGTACCTTCGCCGCCAAAGCCTGCGGGCGTCCGGTAAAATGGACATCATCGCGGTCCGAGGCCTTCATGTCGGACGCGCATGGGCGCGATCACGTCACCAAGATTGAGCTGGCTTTGGACAAGGACAACAACTTTGTTGCGATCCGCACGGACACGCATGCGAATATGGGGGCCTATCTGTCCACCTTTGCGCCTTCTGTGCCAACATGGCTACACGGCACGTTGATGGCCGGGAACTATAAAACCCCGCTGATCTATGTGAACGTGAAAGCTGTGTTTACCAACACGGTGCCCGTCGATGCCTACCGCGGTGCAGGACGGCCCGAAGCCACGTTCCAGCTGGAACGGGTGATCGACAAGGCAGCGCATGAACTTGGGGTCGACCCAATCGCACTGCGCCGTCAGAACTTTATCACCGAGTTCCCATATGCGACGCCTGTGGCCGTTGAATATGACACTGGCGACTACAACGCGACGCTCGACAAGCTGATCGATATTGCAGACCTGAGCGGGTTTGAGGCCCGTCGCAAAGCGTCTGAAGCCAAGGGCATGCTGCGGGGAATGGGCGTGAATTGCTATATTGAGGCTTGCGGGATCGCCCCGTCAAACCTTGTCGGGCAGCTTGGCGCGCGCGCTGGGTTGTACGAATCCGCCACTGTGCGGGTCAATGCCACGGGCGGTTTGGTCGTGATGACCGGCAGCCACAGCCACGGGCAGGGGCATGAGACGTCCTTTGCGCAAGTCGTGTCCGAAATGATCGGCATTGATGCTGAAATGGTCGAAGTGGTTCATGGCGATACCTCCAAAGTGCCGATGGGCATGGGCACCTACGGGTCCCGGTCCATCGCTGTCGGTGGATCTGCTATGGTCCGCGCCACGGAGAAGATCATCAAAAAGGCCAAGAAGATCGCATCCCACCTGATGGAAGCCGCCGAGGCAGACATTGAGTTGAAAGACGGGATGTTCTCTGTTGCCGGTACAGACAAGTCACTGGCTTGGGGGGATGTGACCCTGGCGGCCTATGTGCCGCATAACTATCCGCTCGAAGACATTGAGCCTGGTTTGGAAGAAACGGCCTTTTATGATCCGGCCAACTTTACCTACCCAAGTGGGGCCTATGCCTGTGAGGTCGAAGTGGACCCTGACACGGGTAAGGTCAGCATCGAACGCTTTGCGGCCGCGGATGACTTTGGCAATATCATCAATCCGATGATTGTGGATGGTCAGGTGCATGGCGGGATCGCCCAAGGCATCGGACAGGCCTTGTTGGAGCACTGCATCTATGATGACAACGGCCAGCTGCTCAGCGCGTCCTACATGGACTACGCCATGCCGCGTGCCGATGATGTGCCGTTCTATGACGTGGATCATTCGTGTCAGACACCCTGTACCCACAACCCGCTTGGGGTGAAGGGCTGTGGTGAGGCTGGTGCGATTGGATCGCCGCCTGCTGTTGTGAACGCGGTGGTTGATGCGCTGCGGTCTGGCGGCACGTCTGTCACGCATATCGACATGCCATTGTCACCGCAGCGGGTTTGGGCTGCAATGAAGGGCTAAACCTGATCCGGCGGCAGTGCCTGTCACGCGCCGCCGGATTTTGAGTATTTTTGGAAAAATGAAGGTGGGGGCCGCGCGTCGGTCGGAGCCTTCAAAAGTAAGGAGAACGGAATGTATAGTTTCGACTTTGTAAAACCATCCAGCATTGATGAGGCGGTCAAAGCCTTGTCCAAGGATGAGGCACAGCCGTTGAGCGGTGGGCAGACTTTGATCCCGACATTAAAGCAGCGTCTGGCGTCGCCATCGCAGCTTGTGTCTTTGACCGGCATCGCCGACATGCAAGGCATTTGTATGGATGATGATGGTCGCATGTGCATTGGTGGCGCGACCACCCATGCGACTGTGGAAGCAGAAGGTGGCGCATATCCCGCATTGGCCGATCTTGCGTCCCATATCGGTGATCCGGCGGTGCGCAATCGCGGCACCCTTGGCGGATCACTTGCCAACAACGACCCGTCCGCTTGTTATCCGGCTGCCGTTTTGGGGTCGGGTGCGACGGTTGTCACCAACTCCCGTGAGGTTGCTGCGGATGACTATTTCCAAGGCATGTTCGCGACGGCTTTGGATGAAGGCGAGATTATCACCGAAGTGAAGTTTCCTGTGCCACAAAAGGCCAATTACCAGAAGTTTGTGCAGCCTGCGTCGCGCTTTGCGCTTGTGGGTGTGTTTGTGGCCAAGTTTGCGGATGGCGTGCGCGTGGCTGTGACCGGAGCCTCTGAAGAAGGTGTGTTCCGCTGGACAGAGGCCGAGGCGGCCTTGTCATCAAACTTTGCGGCCTCTGCTGTGGATGGGTTGAGCCTGTCGGGCGACGGTATGATCAGCGACTTGCATGGGTCTGGTGATTACCGTGCCCATCTGGTGGCAGTCATGACCAAGCGCGCGGTTGAAGCCGCGGGTTAATCGCTTGCGGTTATGAGAGTTGGAATAGAAGAAACCCCGGAGCACGCTCCGGGGTTTTTGTTTTGAGTAAGTCGATAGCGCGCCTGAAACAGGGTGCTACTTCGGCATTGGTCCAATCAGCATGACCATCTGACGGCCTTCCATCTTGGGGAAGTTCTCGACCTTGCCGTGTTCTTTGGTGTCTTCGGCCA
>CAZWSE010000042.1:28167-29409 GCA_964636575.1 uncultured Sulfitobacter sp.
CCTTCCATCTTGGGGAAGTTCTCGACCTTGCCGTGTTCTTTGGTGTCTTCGGCCACGCGTTCCAAAAGTTCACGGCCCAAATTCTGGTGGGCCATTTCGCGGCCACGGAAGCGCAGGGTGATCTTCACTTTGTCGCCGTTTTCCAAGAATTTGTAGACGTTGCGCATTTTGACATCGTAGTCGTTGGTGTCCGTGTTTGGACGGAACTTGACCTCTTTGATCTCGATGATCTTTTGCTTCTTGCGGGCCTCGGCCTCGCGCTTTTGGGTTTCGTACTTATACTTGCCGAAATCCATGATTTTGCAAACGGGGGGATTGGCGTTGGGAGAGATTTCAACCAGGTCCAGCCCTGCCTCGTCTGCCATTTCCATGGCACGGGCGGGGGTGACCACGCCGGCATTTTCGCCGTCAGCTCCGATGAGCCGGATTTCCGTTGACCTGATTTTATCGTTAATGCGAGGTCCGGTGTCGCGCTGTGGAGGCGCGTTATGAGGTCTGCGGGCTATAGTATTGTTCCTTTGATAGCTCTAATTTACGAGAGCCAAACGTAGCGACGGGGGCCGCACACTTCAAGCGCGAATATAGGGGGAAATGCGCCGATAGGCGGGAATTTCCCCCTTGCACCTTTCCATGTCAGCCCTCATTTGGCAGGAGGAACCGAAAGCTTGCGTGCTGCAAGCCGAATACCATCTAAGGGGACGAATTGATGAGAAACATTATTTGGATTGTTGTGGCGGCCTTGATCGCTTTGGGCGGGTACATGCTGTATTCCGGCCGGTCGATCACAGAAGTTGCCACGGATGCGGCGGACGCCGTAAACGCACCTGCCATTCTGGACAGTGCATCCGATGCCGCTGGATCTGTTGCTGAAACTGCCGAAGGCGCTGTTGCAGGTGCGGTTGATGCCGCCTCTGATGCAGCTGAGGCTGCGACGGATGCTGTAACCGATACAGCTGAAGCAGTAACTGATGCGGCAAGCGACGCCGTTGATACCGCGACCGAAGCTGCGTCAGACACTGCAAATGCTGTTGCGGACACTGCCTCTGACGCTGCATCTGCTGCGACAGACGCGGCCAGCGATGCTGTTGAAACCGCCACTGACGCTGTTTCTGACACTGCAGAAGCTGCAACTGATGCTGCCTCTGACGCTGTGGATGCAGCTACAGACACGGCCAGCGACGCTGTTGAGGCGGTAACAGACACAGCGACCGAGGCCGCAGATGCTGCAACGGACACTGCTGC
>CAZWSE010000043.1:0-11266 GCA_964636575.1 uncultured Sulfitobacter sp.
CCGCCGCCCAAGCTTGTGAAGGCCCCGTCGCTTGCACGCTGGGTGACAGGTCTTACCACGTCAAAACGCCTGACGATTGGGATGGGGAAACCACGCTGCCTGTCTTGCTCCATTTCCACGGCTGGCAACGCACCGGCGCGCTCCCTGTCGCGCATCAACGCATATCCGGTCATACCCGTCGCCGCGGTGTTTTGCTGGTTGCCCCGAATGGCAATCGAAAGACGTGGGATTTCTGGGACGGGCGCAGCGAAGACGTTGATTTCGCCGCGGCCGTGATCGAGGATGTGGCCAAGCGGTTCCCGATTGATCGGGCTCGGATTTATGTGTCAGGCTATTCTTATGGCTCTGCCATGGCGTGGCGCTATGCCTGTGAGAACGGGCAGGATGTGGCCGCTATTCTGGCGATTTCCGGCACCTTGGATCAAGAGGAAGACTGCCCCCAGATGCCCAAAGCTGTGCGCCATGTGCACGGATTGAACGACAATGTTCTGCGCTTTCCATATGGGGCGAACGGCGATGAAACCTATCCTGTCGCCCTGTGGCGTGGTCTGTTCAACTGCACCGAAGAGGCTGCCACCAGTCAATGGAATGCCCGCGATTTCCTGACGTTTTCGCGCAGTGAATGGACCGACTGTGCCGAGGGTCACAGCGTCATTCTAGATGTGCATCCTGGCGGGCACTTCATTCCCCATGGCTGGATTGGCTGGCAGTTGGATCAACTGATGGGCCGTCCCCCGACCTATCCTTGACCCTGTCCTAATCGCCGTTGAATCCAAGGGCATAAGGCGTTACCCAAGCGGTCAAACCGCCCCTTTAGGACGCCCGATATGAAATTCACTCTTTCCTGGCTCAAGCATCATCTTGAGACGACCGCCACTGTCGATGAAATCTGCTATGCCCTGACCGATCTTGGTCTCGAAGTGGAGGGCGTTGAGAACCCGAGTGAGAAGCTGAAGGGTTTTACGCTGGCCAAGGTTACTGAAGCCGCGCAGCACCCCGATGCCGACCGTTTGCGCGTGTGCAAGGTGCTCACCGATGAGGGCGAGAAGCAGATTGTTTGTGGTGCTCCTAACGCCCGTGAAGGCATTACTGTCGTTCTGTGCAAACCCGGTGATTATGTCCCCGGCATCGATGTCACGTTGAGCGTTGGCAACATTCGTGGCGTTGAAAGCCATGGCATGATGGCCTCCGAGCGTGAGTTGGAGCTGTCCGAGGAACACGACGGCATTATTGAGCTGCCCTCGGGCGAGGTCGGTGATTTGTTCACCGATTGGTTGGCGGCCAATGATCCGGCCAAGGTCGATACTGTCATCGAGATTGCCATCACTCCGAACCGTCCTGATGCGCTTGGTGTGCGTGGTATTGCCCGCGATCTGGCTGCCCGTGGTCTGGGCACGATGAAGGCTTGTGATGTTGATCCTGTGCCGGCTTCTTTTGCCTCTGATCTGAGTGTCACGATTGACGCAGATACTCTTGATGGCTGTCCTGTGTTCACGGGTCGTTTGATTAAGGGCGTCAAGAACGGGCCAAGCCCTGCGTGGTTGCAAGACCTGCTGCGCGCGATTGGGTTGCGCCCCATTAGCTTTCTTGTCGATGTGACCAACTACTTCACCTACGATCAGAACCGTCCGTTACACGTTTTCGATGCGGATAAGGTCAAGGGCAACCTGCGTGTGCACCGCGCTGCGGGTGGAGAGACTTTGACCGCGTTGGATGACAAGGAATACACCCTGCAAGCGGGTCAGATGGTCATTTCCGATGACATGGGCCCTGAGAGCATTGCAGGCATCATGGGCGGTTTGGATACGGGCTGTACCGAGGACACCGTCAATGTCTTTGTTGAAAGTGCTTATTGGGATCCTGTGCAGATTGCCTATGCGGGCCGGGCCTTGAAGATCAATTCTGATGCGCGGTATCGGTTTGAGCGTGGTGTGGACCCTGCCTTTACCCCTGAAGGTCTGGAACATGCCGTGCGTATGATTGTGGATCACGCGGGCGGTGAGGCTTCCGAGAGGGTGGTCGCGGGCGCTGTGCCGGATACGAGCCGTGCCTATAAGCTCGACACGGACCGCGTTGTGTCGCTGGTCGGCATGGAGATTGCTGCAGACACCCAACGTCAGACTTTGACCGATCTGGGCTTTGTGATGGACGGCGATATGGCCCAAGTGCCGAGCTGGCGGCCTGATGTGCAGGGCGAGGCTGATCTGGTGGAAGAGGTCGCGCGCATTGCATCCTTGACCAAGCTGGAAGGCAAGCCCTTGGCCCGTGTGGATGTGGGTGTTCCCAAACCCATACTGTCGCCTTTGCAGCGGCGTCAGGGTGCGGCGCGTCGTACGGCGGCGGCTTTGGGGTACAATGAGTGCGTGCACTACACCTTTATCGATGCGCCCTCGGCCAAGCTTTTTGGGGGTGGCGATGATGCGACGATGTTGGAAAACCCGATCTCATCGGAGATGAGCCATATGCGCCCTGCGTTGTTGCCGGGCCTGTTACAAGCGGCTGCAAAGAACCAAGCCCGTGGATTTATGGATGTGGCCTTGTTCGAGGTTGGCCCTGCCTTCCATGGCGGCGAACCGGGCGAGCAGCACAATCTGGTTAGCGGTGTTCTGATTGGCCGGACCGGCCCCAAGGACGTGCATGGCACGTCCCGCGCTGTGGATGTGTTTGATGTGAAGGCCGATGCCGAGGCCGTGCTGGCTGCGATGGGTGCGCCTGCGAAGGTGCAGATTTTGCGCGGCGCCGCTGAATGGTGGCACCCCGGGCGTCATGGCATGATTTGTCTCGGGCCTAAGAAGGTCTTGGGTGTCTTTGGCGAAGTGCATCCCAAAGTTGTCGCCGCGATGGACCTTAAGGGGCCTGTTATGGCCTTTACCCTGTGGCCCGATGAAGTGCCTTTGCCGAAGAAAACATCAGCCTCACGCGGGGCCTTGGACATCAGTGCTTTGCAGGCTGTCGAACGTGATTTCGCCTTTGTGGTCGATGCCGATGTAGAAGCCCTGACCTTGGTCAATGCGGCCTCTGGCGCGGATAAGGCGTTGATTGAAACGGTTCGTGTGTTCGATGAATTCATTGGTGGCTCGCTTGGTGATGGCAAGAAATCATTGGCGGTGACTGTGCGTTTGCAACCCCGTGAAACCACATTGAAAGACGCGGATATTGAAGCTGTAAGTGCCAAGATCATTGAGAAAGTGGTCAAGGCCACCGGCGGTGTTTTACGCGGCTAAGGGTGGGTCAAAGACCGACCTGTGACAGTTTGAGTATTTTTGGAAAAATGAAGGAGATGGCGCGATGCTGAAGGTCTATCTATCAGGTGAAATTCACACCGATTGGCGCGATCAGATTGTTGAGGGCGCGAAGGGGCTGGATGTGAGCTTTTCCGGCCCTGTCACCGATCATGCTGCCAGCGATGATTGCGGTGTGTCCATTCTGGGCGCGGAGCCGGACAAGTTTTGGCACGATCGCAAGGGCGCGCAGGTCAATGCCATTCGCACCCGTAAGGGAATTGCAGATGCGGATGTTGTCGTTGTCCGCTTTGGCGAGCAATACAAGCAATGGAACGCGGCCTTTGATGCAGGCTATGCTGCAGCCCTTGGCAAGTCTTTGGTGATTATGCACGGGGCAGACCACCAGCATGCACTGAAAGAAGTGGATGCAGCGGCTTTGGCGGTAACGGAGACCCCCGCTCAGGTGGTTGCGATTTTGCGCTATGTCCTGAGCGGAGAGCTGTCTTAATCCGACTTACCCGCGCGGTGGTGTGACCAGACCTTTTTGCACCGCTGGGCGGTCCAGAAAGCGATCCAGATAGGCCACAAGGTTCTTGTGATCGGCCCAGCCAACGGTATCGCGCGCGCCATAGAAGTCGAGTGATCTGAGCCAAGGGGCGATGGCCATATCCGCGATGGAGTATTCGCCCGTGATCCAGTCTTTGCCCGCCATCTGACCGTCGAGCATGGCAAGCAGGCGTTTGGCCTCATCGATGTAGCGTTGCTGCGGGCGTTTGTCTTCCCAACCCGATCCGGCAAATTTGTAGAAGAACCCGAGCTGCCCGAACATCGGTCCAAGCCCACCCATCTGGAACATCAGCCATTGAATTGTCTTGGCACGGTCCGTCGCCGTCTGCCCAATAAACTTGCCCGATTTTTCGGCCAGATAAATAAGGATGGCACCGGATTCGAAAAGACCGATTGGTGCGCCGTCTGGTCCGTTGGGGTCCACGATTGCAGGGATCTTGTTGTTCGGGTTGAGCGACAGAAATTCAGGGCTTTTCACATCGGCATCCGCCAGCGTGACGGTATGGGCCTCATAGGGGATTTCCATTTCCTCAAGGGCAATCGACACTTTGACGCCGTTGGGGGTTGGAAATGAATAGAGCTGCAGCACCGAAGGGTCCGCAGCGGGCCACTTTTTGGTAATGTCAAAGGTGTCGGTGATAGTCATATTTATGCTCCACTGTTTCGCTACGGGGAACACTAGTCCTAAATTAACCTGTTAACAGTCTAATTTTTGTGCAATCAAGTGGCACAACCTGTGTGCAAGCGAACGAAAGAGTTGCTTGTGTTAATTAAGTGAGGGAACACAATGATCAAAGAATTCAAGGACTTCATCGCCAATGGCAGTGTCATGGACATGGCTGTTGGTATCATCATCGGCGCAGCTTTCACCGCGATCATCGGATCGTTGGTTGAAGATCTGATCAATCCGCTGATTGGTATGTTTATGGGCGGCGTTGATTTTGCCGGTCTTTCCGCTTCTGTCGGTGACGCAGTCTTTACCTACGGTAACTTCATCATGGCAATCATCAACTTCCTGATCATCGCGTTTGTGGTGTTCATGTTGGTACGCATGGTCAACAAGACCAAAGCGCCTGAGCCAGAAGCAGAGCCCGAAGGTCCATCCGCAGAAGACCTGCTGGCCGAGATCCGCGACAGCCTTCAGGCTCGCGCCAAGTAATCCGCTGAGCGGACGAATAGAAAGGCCCGCTGCAATGCGGGCCTTTTTTTATGCCTTGAGCGCAAGTTGTGGCGACAGCACATCCATTCCCAGTGCTTTGCCGACTGCGTAGTAGGTCAGGTTGCCTGCATGCACGTTCAACCCGTTGAGCAGATGTTCGTCTTCTTCGCAGGCCTTTTTCCAACCCTTATCCGCCAATGACAGCATGAAGGGCATTGTCGCGTTTCCAAGTGCAATCGTTGAGGTCCGTGCCACTGCCCCTGGCATGTTTGCAACGCAGTAGTGCATGATCCCGTCTACGTCGTAGATCGGGTCTTCGTGGGTTGTGGCCTTTGACGTCTCAAAGCAGCCGCCTTGGTCAATCGCCACATCCACCAGCGCCGCCCCCGGTTTCATATCCGCCAGATCGGCTCGGCTGATGAGTTTTGGCGCTGCGGCCCCCGGGATCAGAACGGCACCGACGACCAAATCGGCCTCTCGGATCAGCTCTGCCGTGTTGCCGGCACTTGAGTAGCTGTTCTTGAACTGTCCGCTGAAGACGTCATCAAGATAGCGTAGGCGGGGCAGGGACCGGTCGAGCACGGTGACGTCTGCGCCCATTCCTGCTGCGATGCGCGCGGCATGGGTGCCCACGACACCGCCGCCGATCACGACGACCCGCGCGGGCCCGACACCCGGCACCCCGCCCATCAAGGTTCCGCGTCCGCCGTTGGCTTTTTGCAGGGTCCATGCCCCGACTTGCGGTGCGAGCCTGCCTGCCACTTCGGACATAGGCGCGAGCAGGGGCAGCCCGCCTTGCGCGTCTGTGACCGTCTCGTACGCGATGGCTGTGCAGCCTGAGGCCAGCAGGTCTTTGGTTTGTTCGGGGTCCGGTGCGAGGTGCAGATATGTGAACAAAAGCTGCCCTTCGCGGAGCATTTTACGCTCGCCCGCTTGGGGTTCTTTGACTTTTACGATCATGTCTGCGTCTGCGAAAATCTCGGATGCGGTGCTGATGATCTGCGCGCCTGCGGCTGTATAGTCATCGTCGGTGAAGCCTGCGCCATTGCCAGCGCTGGTTTCGATCAGCACGGTGTGGCCGTGATTGACGGCTTCGCGGGCTGCGTTTGGGGTCATGCCGACCCGGAATTCTTGGGGTTTGATCTCTTTTGGGCAACCGATTTTCATGGGGTAGGTCTCCTGCGCATGTTGTGCCTCTATTTTAGGCAGGGCGAATGCAAATGCTGTGCTTTTCCGGCTGGTCTATGTGCAAAGTCTGTGTAAAAAATTGCACGGATAAGCCAAATTACGCAAAGGTATTGCGCATATGACGTTAGACACAGTTGATCGCCGCCTCCTTGCTGCATTGCAGCGCAAAGGTCGTATGTCGAACGCAGAGCTGAGCGAAAAGGTGAACCTGTCTCCCTCGGCTTGTCATCGCCGTGTGCAGCGGATGGAGGCGGAAGGCTATATTAAAGACTATGTGGCGCTGCTTGATGCCCGCAAGATGGGGATGCCGACCACTGTGTTTGTTGAAATCACCCTGCAAGGGCAGGCCGATGAGGTCTTGGATGCTTTCGAGAAGGCTGTGGCCCGTGTGCCTGATGTGTTGGAATGTCACCTGATGGCGGGCACCGCAGACTACATCCTGAAAGTTGTGGCCGAAGATACCGAAGACTTCGCGCGTATCCACCGTCAGTATCTGGCCCGATTGCCGGGCGTGGCGCAGATGCAGTCGTCTTTCGCCCTGCGGACGGTGTTCAAAACGACTGCATTACCTGTCTAGGATTTATCGCCGATTTTGTCCTGCGTCTTGGTGTCAAAGTCGGATGCATCGTGGCGTTCATGCAGTTGTAGCTCAGGCTCACCAAAGGGGCGGTTGACCATGCGGCCACGCTTCACGGCGGGACGCGCGTCGATCAATTCAGCCCAACGCATGACGTTTTTGTAGGACTTCACATCTAAGAACTCAGCTGCTGAGTAAAGCCGCCCCAAAACAAGCTGCCCGTACCACGCCCAAATTGCGATATCCGCGATGGTGTAGTCTTCTCCGGTGATAAAGGTGTTGTCGGCCAGTTGGCGGTCGAGCACATCCAGCTGCCGCTTGGTTTCCATCGTGAACCGGTTGATCGGGTATTCGTATTTTTCGGGCGCGTAGGCATAGAAGTGGCCAAAGCCGCCGCCAAGATAGGGAGCAGACCCCATCTGCCAGAACAGCCATGACAGCATTTCGGGCCGCTTGGCGGGATCGGTCGGCATGAAGGCGTCAAATTTTTCAGCCAGATGCAGCATGATCGCGGCAGATTCAAAGACCCGTGTGGGCGGGGTCGTGCTGTGATCCATCAGAGCCGGAATTTTGCTGTTTGGGTTTACGTCGACAAAGCCGCTGCTGAATTGGTCGCCCTCTTGGATATTCACTAGCCAAGCGTCGTATTCAGCGCCAGCGTGTCCGGCGGCCAGAAGCTCTTCGAATAGAACTGTCACTTTGACGCCATTCGGCGTGGCCAGTGAATAAAGCTGGAAAGGATGTTTGCCGACAGGGCTTTCTTTGTCGTGGGTCGCACCCGCGATGGGGCGGTTGATGTTGGCGAACTTGCCGCCGGACTCAGAATCCCATGTCCAGACGTCGGGGGGCGTGTATGTATCAGTCATCGCGTGGTCCTTTTCCAAACAGGTGTTGGCAACAGACATAGAGGACCGTGGCGGCGGATACAGCACCCTTCACACACCCGTGACAAAGAAAAACCCCCGCCATTTGCATGTGCGGGGGTCTTAAGTCTCAAAAGCCTTTAAAAAGGACAGATATTACATGCCGTTCTCGCGTTGGAGCTTTTTGCGTGCCAACTTGCGGGACCGACGGATCGCTTCTGCCTTCTCGCGCGCTTTCTTCTCGGACGGCTTTTCGAAATGTTGCTTCAGCTTCATTTCGCGAAACACGCCCTCGCGCTGCAATTTCTTCTTCAGGGCACGAAGCGCCTGATCGACATTGTTATCGCGTACACTAACCTGCATGTGGTTTTCACCACCTTTCTAGTATGAGTTGCAAGGATTTGCAGGAAGTGGCCGTATAGCAAAGCCGCTCTAGCTTGTCTAGTATAGCCCCAAGCCACCCGTACGGAGTGTTAATATGACAACCCCACATGAAACAGCCCTGACCCAATTGCTGGATGCAGCCCTTGTCCATGTCGCCTTTGACGGCTGGTCGGATGCGACTTTTAAGGCTGCAATCGCCGATACCGGCATCGATGCAGACCTTGCCCGTGCCACCTGCCCGCGCGGTGCGGTGGATCTGGCCGTTGCGTTTCATAAGGCAGGTGACGACGCCATGGTGGACCGTTTGAAGGCCGCTGATCTGTCAGACATGAAGTTTCGCGACCGAATCGCAGCAGGTGTCCGCTACCGTCTTGAGGCGGTTCCTGATAAGGAAGCCGTGCGTCGCGGGTCGACCCTGTTTGCCTTGCCTATGTATGCCGCTGACGGGGCCAAGCTGGTTTGGGGCACCTGTGATCTGATTTGGGATACCCTTGGCGATACATCAGATGATGTGAACTGGTACACCAAGCGCGCCACCCTGTCCGGCGTCTATACAGCAACGGTGCTTTATTGGTTGGGCGACGACAGCGCTGACCATGCGGCGACGTGGGAATTTCTGGACCGTCGCATCGACAATGTAATGCAGATCGAGAAACTGAAGGCCCAAGCCCGTGAGAACCCTGTATTGTCCAAGTTGATGACTGGTCCAAACTGGTTGCTGGGCATGGTGAAGGCTCCGCCGCGTATGCCGGATGTGAACCTGCCCGGAAGCTGGACCGCCCCGCGAAAGTAGCCTGTTCCTTGGTTTGATCCCCTGTTATGACTGCCGCTAAGAATTAAGCTGGGGGGCTTTGCCATGTCTGATACAATGCGCGCTGTCGAAATTACGAAACCCGGTGGACCGGAGGTGCTTGAACTGTGTGAGCGTCCTGTGCCTTTGCCCGCCTACGGGCAGGTCGTGATTAAGGTCGCTTTTGCCGGTGTGAACCGCCCTGATGCTTTGCAACGGGCAGGTGCCTATAACCCGCCCCCCACCGCCAGCGATTTGCCGGGGCTTGAGGCGTCGGGCACTATTTCTGCCATTGGCGAAGGTGTATCGGGTTTGGCGGTTGGCGATGAAGTCTGTGCCTTGCTGCCCGGTGGCGGATATGCCGAATATGTCGCGACCCCTGCTGCCCATTGTTTGCCTGTGCCCGAAGGTATGGGCCTGAAAGAAGCCGCCTGTCTGCCGGAGACCTTTTTCACCGTTTGGTCCAATGTCTTTATGCGTGGAGGGTTGAAGGCGGGCGAAGTGTTTTTGGTGCACGGTGGATCGTCCGGTATCGGTACAACGGCCATTCAACTGGCGAACACATTTGGCGCGCGTGTCTTTGCGACCGCTGGTACTGATGACAAAGGCATGGCTTGTGAAGAACTGGGTGCAGAGCGCTGCATTAACTATAAGCACGAAGATTTCGTCGAAGAAATCAAAGCCGTTGGTGGTGCGGATCTGATCTTGGACATGGTCGGTGGCGACTATATCCCCCGCAACCTGAAAGCCTTGGCCGATGATGGTCGGCTTGTGCAGATCGCGTTTCTTGGCGGCCCGAAGGTGGAATTGAACTTTGCCCAACTGATGACCCGCCGTTTGACGATGACCGGCAGCACCCTGCGCCCGCAGTCTGATCTGGCGAAGGCCCGTATCGCCCAAGAGCTGCGCGAAGCGGTCTGGCCAAAACTGTCTACAGGCCAGATCAAACCTGTTATGGACAGTGAGTTTGCACTGGCCGATGCCGCTGATGCCCATGCCCGCATGGAAAGCAGCGATCACATCGGCAAGATCGTTTTGAAGGTCGCCGGTTAGGCCTGTTGCCTTAATCCCGCCACACTCAGGACAGACTGTTTCCAAATTTGGGGCTATTCGACTGGCGGTTTATCGCCTATGTCCTGCTGCAACGGTTGGGGGCGCGGTCCGCAAGGACTGACCAATCGGAAGTGTTGTTATGTTTAAGAGTGTACTTTTTGCCGCCGGTCTGACCGTCGCTGCAACAACTGTGTCTGCAGGGACGGTCACGGTCGACTATCAGGAAAAATCGGTGTTCGGTTCTCCTAATCTGTCAAGCTATGTCAAAATCAAATCCGACAAATACACAGGCGGTGCCCGCGCGGGTATGTTCCGTTTGCGTGCGGATGGCTTCGATGATTTTGATGCGTTCTGCGTCGACTTGGCCCAGTATATCGCCAACGGGAAAGCCTATGAGACGGCTGTAAACCTGTTTTCCGCGGATACCTTGGATACAATCGATCGCCTTTACACAAGCGCCTACGCCCTTGTTGATACGGCCATCGAAGCGGCTGGTTTCCAGATCGCACTTTGGGAAATCGTTGAAGACACAGGCTCGGCCTATGATCTGAGCAAAGGCGCGTTCGCCGCTCAAGGCGCGGCCGTGTCCCAAGCGCAGACATTCTTGGATGCACTTGGCACCGAGACTGGAAAATACACCCTTAGCTTTCTTGAAAGCGGCGTATCGCAGGATGTTGTGACCGGCACCTTGAACCCGAAATCGCCGTTGAACGGTGGCGGTACGGTTACGGTCGCCCCGGTTCCATTGCCTGCCTCCGGCCTGTTGATGCTGGCCGGTTTGGCCGGCGCCGCTGGCCTGCGTCGCCGCAAAGGCTAACACACAGAACAATCGACCTTGGGGGGGAACGAACCTCGGGGCATTGAGGCGTGCGGCATCGGTATGGTGTCGCACGCCGACGACGTTTAGATGGACTGGATATCGCCTTTTGCAGGAGCGCCCATTTCGGCCCGCTGCCGTTCATAGGCACGGTGGATCGCAAAGCCCATTTGCGGCTCGATCAGCATTAATAGACCTGCTGTTCGGCCCGACATCCGCTTGATCCCGGGCATGCGCATTTTACGCAAGAACCCTTCTGTACCCATCCGGCAAAGCGCCGAATTGTAGGCGTCTTCAATCGTCACATCCATTTTGCGGCGGCCCAGCACCAGATCGCGGGCCAGCTTTTGAACCATCGGCCATTGCTTTCGGACACGGCGCCGTTCGGACCATGCAAAATGGGCTTCTTCAATGGCCTCGGCAGAACTGTCGGTGTTGGCATGATAGCCATGGGCCTTGTCAGCGTGATGGACAAACCAGATCAGCTCGCCCTGATCTGTGATCGCCCTGAGCGCAGTGATCTTGCCGCAATCAGAAGTGATCTTGTGAGATTGGTCGACCCACATCGGCACCCAATTTGCGGTTTCGCGGGTGATGGTGCCGGTGACCGTGGCCATTTCAGCCTCGATCAGCGATTGCATGGG
>CAZWSE010000043.1:11366-16615 GCA_964636575.1 uncultured Sulfitobacter sp.
GCGGGATTGTGCCTAAATGCGACTACCACCCGTAGATTGCAACTTGAGTAACCAAAGTGCGAAGCGCCGAGAGACTTGTGACAAACCCGACCGTTCCGAACAGGGCGGTGGCTATCAGGTTCAACGCCTGAACACTCCAAACCCATTTTCGAAACGAAGGTAGCTTTGCTGCGACGTATTGGTTCAGTGTAAACAGGACGATTACGCAAATATAGAACAGGGTTAGACGCGGCCAACGGGACGACACCAGCCCCAACCCTGCGGACATGGCCAGCGGCAGGGCGATATTTATTGCAATCATTGATGAAATGAACTGCGCGTTTGCCGTCATTCAATCGCCTCAAACATCGCGTCTTTCATCCGGCAGTCTTTGATCACATCGCTGCCGCAGGGCACAGGCGAAAGGTCTTTGGACACACAAACACGGGCTTCTTGGATGTGGCCGGATTTGCAGGTGATTGTGATCATGTCTGGTTCCAGCTGCGGGTTAGCCTCTAAGAATGCGTCTTCCACCACGGCTGCGGGTACTTTCACATCACGCTCCAGCTTGCGAAATACAGGTGGGCGCGTGACGGTCGCATAGGCCTTGCGGGTCAGCGCGTAATAGTCATCCGGTGACAGCCCAGTGCAGACCCCGTGTTTTTTCCACTGATGCCAGGCCAGCCCAGACGTGCCCATGATATCTGCCATGTCCTTTGTCATGCTGCGCGATGGCTGCCGGAATGTTGTTCTGCAATAGGACGGGTACCCGCGATGAAACTGCGGCCAAAGCCCGTGCATGATCCAGCCGTGATCCTCATTGCATTGGGGGGATCCGCGTGCGTCACCTTCAAGCGCACACCAGTTTGGCGACCAGCTAAGAGAGATCACATAGTAATCAAAATCACCCGCCTTTTCGCCGTCGGCCCAAGCCGCACAGCAAGTAAAAAGCCAAATCAGTAACACACGCATTGGGGGTCTTTCCTTATTCTGATTGTCTCAGTATATAGGGCTCAAGTTCCCCCACAATGGAAACCGTTCTGCCAAGCAGGACAGCCAGTTTCAGGCGACGGGGAAGGTATGCGTAAGGAGACGTGACATGGCAAAACCGATTATGGCCAAGGCGACCGCCGTTTGGCTGGTGGACAACACCACTTTGAGCTTCAAACAGATCGCTGATTTCGTGGAAATGCACGAGCTTGAGGTCCAAGGCATTGCGGATGGTGATGTGGCGACAGGCGTCAAAGGGTTTGACCCCATTGCCAACAACCAGCTGACCGCTGAGAACATTGAAGCTGCTGAAAAAGACCCGCTGGTGAAGCTGGAGCTGAAATTCAACGCCGCCGCCGTGGGCGAGGAAAAGCGTCGTGGCCCGCGCTATACGCCGTTGTCCAAACGTCAGGACCGTCCTGCGTCGATCCTGTGGTTGGTCAAGTTCCACCCTGAACTGTCGGATGCCCAGATTTCCAAGCTGGT
Organism: uncultured Sulfitobacter sp.; assembly: GCA_964636575.1. Lineage (GTDB taxonomy): Bacteria > Pseudomonadota > Alphaproteobacteria > Rhodobacterales > Rhodobacteraceae > CAZWSE01. The sequence goes on from CAZWSE010000043.1 coordinate 12,822, forward strand.
TGGCACCACCAAGCCGACCATCCAAGCCATCCGTGAGCGCACGCACTGGAATATCTCAAACATCCAGCCGATTGATCCGGTGGCCTTGGGTCTGTGTAAGCAATCAGAGTTGGACGCTATCGTTCAAAAAGCCGCCGCCAAGAAGGCCAAAGACGGTGAGGTTATGTCAGATGACGAGCGCCGGAAGCTGGTCAGCACCGAGCAATCGCTGGGCATGGACGCAGAGCCGAAGATCCCGACGGCCATCGAAGGGCTTGAGACCTTTACGCTGAACGATGACGCCCCTGCTGAAGACGCAGAGCCGAACCCGAGCGATTTTGCCGACGCGGACAGCTTTTTCAATCTGCCTGATGGCGCGAATGATGATGCCGAAGAAGGCAACAGCGAAGACGACAACGCCAAAGCCTAAGGGCGGGTCTGCTGGACATCTATTAAAGCTCCGATCCTGCGATCGGGGCTTTTTTCGTGCTCAAGGGGCTAATGTTTCCAGTTTGGGGACAATTTGAATAGATCGTTTCTAAAATCTTAATAATGACACAATCGCCGGATAGGCTGCCCGTGCAAATTCATTCAGAACGAGTGGACAAATGCCCGACCAGCTTCTTGGCGGTATCATCATCAATGAAGTGCTTGTTGATCCGAATGGCGCCAACAACTTCGATACAGATGGAAACGGCTCTGCACAGGGCCGTGACGAATTTCTTGAGCTTAGAAACATCTCTGACAGCGCGATTGATATCTCGGGCGTTGAGCTTTGGGATGCCGGACGTGACAACTGGTTTACCTTTCCATCCGGCACGATACTGCAACCTGGTGCAGTTGCCGTGGTCGTCCGCGATGTGCGTGCCCCCGGAGATCTACCGCCTGTAACCGGCGATGATCTGGCTTTTGACGCCAACTTTGGCAGCAATGTTTTCAACAACGCCCGCGACAATGTTGTGGTCTATGACCCGTCCAACGACGAGTTTATCCAAGCCACTTACAACGGCGATAGTTTGGATGACCCAACCACTGGTTCTAACTATGCGGGCTTTTCAAGCACGGCGACCCGTGTCGGCGCGGGGGAAGATTTTGGCACTGATCAAGATGGCTTTTCTATCCAACGCGAGGCGGGCACGTTTTCCAATTCCAGCACCCCGACCCCGGGCGCACAAAACCTGTGCTTTGCCTCCGGCACTTTGATCGAAACACCGAGTGGCTTTACTCCTATCGAACGCCTCACGGCTGGTGATCTCGTGCGCACGATGGATGCGGGCTTTCAGCCAATCCGTTGGATTTACTATGAGCAGATCACAGCGGTTGATTTAGCGGCGGACCCTAAGCTGCGTCCGATTTGTGTGCCGACAGCGCATCAAGACGCGCCGCCCTTGCGCCTGTCCCGTCATCATCGCGTGATGATCGACAGCAAGGCGGTTCAACGTATGTTCGGTGTGTCGCAGGTGCTTGTGCCGGCCAAAGACTTGCTGGGGCAGGGTGGTGTTTTCGTCGATGAGACCTGCCGTCCGTTTGCCTATTTTCATGTCCTGCTTGAGGGCCATCACATCGTCAATGCCAATGGTATTGCTACGGAGACTTTGTTGCTGGCGGATCAATCCATCAAAGCCCTGTCGACCCGCGCGGTCTGTGATTTGGCGACCAGTGTTGCAAACCCGATCCGGCTGCGGTCTGTCGCTCCGGCGCGTGTTTTGGCAAGCGGGTCAAAGGCCAGAAATCTGGTAATGCGTCAGTGCAAGAATGGCCGGTCCGTCGCGGCACCGTTTCAGGCTTTGCCTGAACCACAAGTGGCCTGCGCCTGATTTTACAACGATTTGCGTGCGCGCATTGCGGCTGTGATTGTGCCGTCATCCAAGTAATCCAACTCTCCGCCGATGGGCACGCCTTGGGCGAGCGAGGTCAACTGCACCTGACCGTCCAGTTGGTCCGCGATGTAGTGGGCTGTGGTTTGCCCGTCGATGGTAGCATTGAGCGCAAGGATGACTTCGGTAATGCCTTCGGTCGACACGCGGTCCACCAGTCGCGGGATGCGCAGTGTTTCGGGGCCGACCGCATCGAGCGCCGATAGCGTTCCGCCCAACACATGATAGCGTCCTTTGAAGACGCCGGATCGTTCCATTGCCCAAAGGTCGGACACATCTTCAACCACGCAAAGCTCTCCGTTTGCGCGCTTTTCCGAGGTGCACAGATCGCAGATATCTGTGGTGCCGATGTTCCCGCAATTCAGACATTCGCGGGCCGTTGCAGCAACGGTTTGCATGGTGTCGGCCATGGGTGTCAGCAACAGCGCGCGCTTGCGCACCAGATGCAGCACCGCCCGCCGCGCCGACCGAGGGCCAAGCCCTGGCAGTTTCGCCATAAGCGCGATCAAATCATCGATGTCTTTTGTGCTGCTCATTATGGGGTCTCATGGGGCAGGGGGATGCGGGTAACCCGATAGCCGCGTCGCTGTAACAGGGCGACCATTCCGGCCTCGCCTGCGATGTGGCTGGCTCCGACGGCCATGAACACACCACCCTTTTGCAATTCAGCCTCGGCCGTGTCCGCAAAGGTCACGTTGCGCGCGTTCAGCAGATAGGCATCCACGCGACCCTGCATATCTGGCCCGCGATTGTCGCCAAATTTCTTGCGCAAAATCTCGCGTTCTAGCGTCAGACCCAATCCGGTTTGCCCGCTTTTCCAAAGCCCTGCCCACGATTGATGCTGCGCAGGTGTGATATCAGGATCAAGCGCGCCTGAATAAAGTTTGATCAGATCAAAGGTCAACGCTCTGTTCTTGGGGTTGCTCAGTTTGGTGCGGAAGCTCTTTGCGTTTTCAAGACCCAATACAACAGCTCCGTTTGTCGCGCCCAACATCTGAATGTAGCTGTCCTGAATAGGATAGAGGCCAAGCGCGAAATCATTACAAGGATTGGCGATCAAGGCTTCGGCCAAAGCATCAATGCGCAAGAACGGGGCAGAGCCTGCCTGAAATCCCAAAGCGAGCAAACGCCCGTCGACCCATGTGGACCGCTTGGGGCCAAGGATGTCGTTGATTTTTGTCGTGCTCCACGTGCCGTTGTTGTTGGGCACATAGATGTCCCTGCGGGTGTTCAATTCTGTGAGGGCTTTGCGATCATAGGTGATGGGGTCGAATTCTAACGCGACCACACGGGCCGCTTTGATCTGGGCCTCGACGGCTGGGTCGAGTTTCAGAAAGAAGGGGTGGTTCGAATGAATGGTGCCCCAAAGATAAGACACAGCGCCGTTTGTCGCTTCGATTTGCCAGAACCGTCCAACGCCGTTGACGACGCCTGCCGCTTCACTTTGGGCTCGGTCCACGTCAAACCCTGCGAAGGCGTCCAAATCAAGCTGCGCATCCGTGACATCGCACTTGTCCCACGTCACCCAGTCTTGGGCAGAGGCCGTGCTTGCCAAGCTGAGAGCAGCCGCAACGAGTATGCCAAAGAGCGGTTTCAGAATGGCAGGTTCATTCCAGGTGGAAGCCCGAGGCCCTCGGTCAGTTTGCTCATTTCTTCTTGCGCTTTGTCTTGCGCTTTGGACTGTGCGTCCTTGATGGCCGCCAAGATAAGGTCTTCGACCACTTCCTTGTCGTCCCCGTTGAAGATTGACGGGTCAATATCGAGCGTTTTCAACTCGCCCTTGGCCGTACAGCCGGCTTTGACCAGTCCGGCCCCTGCTTCGCCTTCGACCATGATGTTGGCCATGTCTTCTTGCATCTGGGCCATTTTGCCCTGCATTTCCTGCGCCTGTTTCATCATCTTGGCCATGTCGCCGAGATTGCCTAGTCCTTTGAGCAT
>CAZWSE010000043.1:16715-29376 GCA_964636575.1 uncultured Sulfitobacter sp.
GCGCCTGTTTCATCATCTTGGCCATGTCGCCGAGATTGCCTAGTCCTTTGAGCATCTTAGTCTCCTGATGTTCGGGCCTTGCGCGGACGCCAGACCAAATAAAGCGTTGCTATACATATTGCAGCACTCAGGCCGATGAACAAGTCTGGGGAACTGCGACAACCTTCTTCGGAGATGGCTTCCCATAGGTCATCGTGCAAAGTTGACGATGCTAAAGCCCATAAGGCGATCCAGACCCAAAGCGCAAAGACGCCGATACTTCCTATCTTGCTGCGGAACCAAACGGTAATGGCACTGGCTGCAACTGCTACAAGAGACAGCGGTTCAAAGAATAGAATTGCGGCTTCATCGCTGAGCGTTGCGGGCGTTCCATCCCAACTCGGACGCATTTTATCGCATACGTCTGCCAGAGCTGTAGAAGGGCAAACCGCCCCCCATAAAACTAATCTTCCTCGAACGGATCCCATTCGTCTTCCACCTCTGGCAGTGCTTCGGTCACCGCACTTGCGGCGATGTCGGCGGCTGTACGGATGTTGATGATCTTGGCACCTGGGAAGGTCTCAAACACGGCCTGCACCAAGGGATGCGCTGTGGCCTCAACCTTCAACGCCTCAGCCGCCGCGTCCCTTACCGATGCGATCGTCGGTTTGCCGCCGTCATTCACCAGCGTCACCGCCCAGCGGTTGCCCGTCCAAAGTTGCAGGCGTGCCCCAAGCCGCTGTGCCAGATCGGCAGGTGCCAGTCCAGAAGGCACAAATTCGATCCGCCCGGGTTGGTAACTGGCTAATTGCACGCCAGATTCCACATCCACCAGCAACTTTACATCGCGGTTGGTTCGGATCAGATCGACCACATGTTCAAAGGTTGGAAAGCGGGCCAATGCTTGATTGGTCTCAGCCGCAATTGCCGGGGCTGCGGACATAGTTGTGTCAGAGGGACCGGAATGTGTTGGGGCAGGGGTGGTTCCCATCGCTTGCGCAGCACCCCCTTGGGGTTGCGCGTTTCCACCGCCGCCCCCAGTCGGAGGTGTCGGCGTTGGCGTGTTCTGTAACTTACGCACCAATTCTTCAGGCGAGGGCAAATCAGCTACATGGGTCAGTCGGATCACGGCCATCTCAGCAGCCATCATAGCGTTAGGGGCGGATGCGACCTCGTCCAGACACTTGAGCAACATCTGCCACATGCGGGTCAGGACGCGCATCGGCAAGGCTTCGGCCATGGCCAGCCCGCGGGCGCGTTCATCGGGCGAAATGGTCGGGTCCTCGGCGGCCTCAGGCGTGATTTTAACCACGGAAACCCAATGAGTGATCTCGGCCAGATCGCGCAAGACCGCCATCGGGTCGGCCCCGTCTGCATATTGCCCGCTCAGTTCGGTCAAAGCGCCCGCCGCATCACCGCGCATAATCATGTCAATCAGATCGAGCACACGGCCACGGTCCGCCAGCCCTAACATAGCACGAACCTGATCGGCGGTGGTCTCGCCCGCACCGTGGCTGATCGCTTGATCCAGCAAAGATTGGGCATCACGGGCAGAGCCTTCGGCGGCGCGAGTGATCAGGGCCAGCGCATCTTCGGTGATCTGCGCCCCTTCGGCAGTCGCGATCCGTTGCAACATTGCGATCATCACGTCGGGCTCAATCCGGCGCAGGTCAAACCGCTGGCAACGGGATAGAACGGTGACAGGGACCTTGCGAATTTCAGTGGTCGCAAAGATGAATTTGACGTGGGCGGGGGGCTCTTCCAGCGTTTTCAAAAGCGCATTGAACGCGCCGGTCGACAGCATGTGCACTTCGTCGATGATATAGACTTTGTAACGGGCAGAGGCCGCGCGGTAGTGCACAGAGTCGATGATTTCGCGGATATTGGCAACGCCGGTGTTGCTGGCCGCATCCATCTCAATGACATCGACATGGCGGCCTTCGGTGATGGCTGTACAATGCTCACACGTCCCGCAAGGATCGGTTGTCGGGCCGGATGTACCGTCGGTGCCGATGCAGTTCATTCCTTTGGCAATAATGCGAGCGGTGGTGGTTTTGCCGGTCCCACGGATGCCCGTCATCATGAAAGCTTGGGCAATCCGGTCCGCCTCAAAAGCGTTTTTCAAGGTCCGCACCATTGCATCTTGCCCGACCAAATCGGCAAAGGTTTCGGGCCGGTACTTGCGCGCCAGAACCTTGTAGTCGGAAGATGGGCTATCGGTCATGCAAGGCCTTTTGGTGTAAGGATTCGGATCAGACACCTAAGGTAAGGCGATGCGCGTGGCACGTCCAGCGCGTGATTTAGCCGTTTGCAACAGGGCGCTTGATGTTTAGGGTAGGACCCGAATTGCCGAAAAGGGGACGATCATGCGCTTGCGTGGGGTAAAAGGAAGTCGAAACATAGAAGACCGCAGACGCGGTGGTGGCGGCCGTGCTGCAGGCATTGGCGGGGTCGGTCTGCTTTTGGTTCTGGCGCTTGGCTATTTCACGGGCATGGATGTGACCCCTTTGTTGCAAGGGGGTGGTGGTCAAGGCCAAGTGACCGAAACTTCCGAGGAACAACAAGCCGCAGGCGAATTTTCAAGCCGCGTCTTGGGCACGACAGAGGCCGTTTGGACCAAAATCTTCCAGGAACAGCTTGGCAAACAGTACCAACCTCCGGTTATGGTGCTCTATTCAGGTGTAACGCAAAGCCCCTGTGGCGGGGCATCAGGGGCATCGGGGCCGTTTTACTGTCCGGCAGATGCAAAAGCGTACCTCGACACAGAATTCTTCACCACTCTGTCGCGCCGGATGGGGGCATCTGGGGATTTCGCAGCCGCCTATGTGATCGCCCATGAAGTTGCGCACCACGTGCAAAACCAGCTTGGCATTTTGGGACCTGTTTCACAAAGACGGATGCAAGTCTCCGAAGGCGAAGCCAACGCACTCACGGTGCGGCTTGAACTGCAAGCGGATTGCCTGTCTGGGGTTTGGGCGCGCTCGGTCGAAGGTCTGCTGGAGCCAGGCGATCTGGAAGAAGCATTGAATGCGGCCAAGATGATCGGCGACGACCACTTGCAACGGCAAGCAGGGCGGCGACCAAATCCGCATACGTTCACGCATGGAACCTCTGAACAAAGGATGCGATGGTTTGCAACCGGATATCAGACCGGTCAAATGAGCCAATGCGATACCTTCGGAGCACAACAGCTTTAAACTTCTTCTTGGTCTGAAACCTTGGGGGGTGCGGGGGGCAAAGCCCCCCGTTTGTCGACGGCGAAGCCGGCGAAAGTAGAGGGTGGTTTCGGGGCGTTTCATTGGACTGTCTGGCGCAACAGGCACGGCGTTCTCGACAGCGTTTTTTGCAAAACGCGTCTGCCATGCGGAGTTTGCGTTTTCGGGGAAAACACAAACGGAGTGAGAGGTTGGACATCGACCCAAGTGGGGCTCGTTGTGGCTGCTTCCTTCCGGACCTGACCAGGTTGGCGAGGCACTTGCCCGCGCCAACCCCTCAAGTCCCATATAGGGGCTGTCGTGCTAGGGCGCAACCCGGTCCAGATGCAGGCGTATTTTGCGAAACCCGTCAGACGTCAAGCCCAGCACATCGGGCGCGAACCGGCTGACCTCTTCCAAATGGACAATCGCAGACGGGCCGGTTTCAAAAACGACTGACGTGCCATCCATGGGAACAAAACTCCAAGGATCGGGATCAGACCAAACCTCGGGACAGCCATCTTCGACATGGGCCATTATCTGGTCTTGCACAGCCAATGGTGCGCGCAGGATGATGTTGCGGGCAGGGCTGCTGGGGAAAGAACCACCGCCATTGGCACGGTAATTAGTGGTCGCAAGCACAAACTGATCTTGGGGTTGCACGGGCTTGCCTTGATAGGTCAAATTGACAATGCGGTGGGCATCCGTGGCCACGCGGTTGTCAGGGCCAAACCGCGCGGGTTGGGACACATCAATCTGGTACTTCAAGCCATAGACCACATCAAAATGATAGCTGGGCACGTCTGGGTTCAGCAGTGGCTGATCCCGAACACCGGGCACAATCTGATGAAAGACGCTGGCCGACTTTTCAAGCCAGTCGGTAATCAAGGCACCACTGGCCTGAATTGCCCAGACTTGATTGGTAAAGCAATGCAGATCGGCCACATGACGCAACTTGATCTCGCCTGCCGGGATGTCGGTGAAACTGTAGGGCCCAGAAAGTCCGCCGGACTTACACGGTGCGCTGGCCGACAAGATAGGCAGCCCGCCAAGTTCTTCATCGCTTAGGTGTTGCCGAACTGTGCGGGCTTGCGCTTCGGCCACACGTTGCAAGCTCAGCGAGGGTGCCACCAGCGCGAAAAACGATTGAAGCGCCACATCCGTATGACCCACAGGCCGGTTGGTATGCGTCAGCGTCCGTTTGTGGCTGGGTGCAATCAGGTCGGCAATCGCCGGATCATCCTTCACAGTCGGTTGAACGATGCCCGAAACAGAGCGCACCGCAATCGGATACAACATCGTATGATGCGCGCTGATCATCCAGCCGCGATCCGGCGACAGGCGCAGGTTCAGCGCGATTTCACCCAAATGCGACCCTGCCCAACCGGTCATCAACGCCGGTTTGCCATTCAGCGTTCCATTCTTTGGATCTACGCCTGGAACACCGCCATGATGGGGCCCGGGCAGCAGTTGATGGGTGTGTCCCGTCAGCAAAATATCAATGTTGGGAATACGCGACAGCGGCAGGGCTGCGTTCTCCATCATGGGTGCATACTCGGCCGCATTGATCCCTGTATGAGCCAGCGCAATAACCAGATCTGCTCCGTCTTGACGCAATTGCTTTGCCGCGCGTTCGGCGGCCAGCACCATGTCGTGGATCACCACCCGTCCTTCTAGATAGATCTTATCCCATTTCGACGTCTGCGGCGGCAAAAGTCCGACCAATCCGATCTTGATCGGATATGTATTGCCGTCCGACCCTTCCACAGTCCGCTCAAGCATAAGCGTTTGTTGGACAGGCAGGCTGCCGTTATCGCCAAGGTTCGTACAGACATAGGGCACTTTAGCCCCGCTCAACACACGGTTCAGAAAGCCGAGCCCATAGTTGAAATCATGGTTTCCCAAAGTGGCCGCATCGTAGTTCAATGCGTCAAAGCACTGGATCAAAGGATGGGGTTCATTGTCGGAGGCATCTGGCTGATCAAGGGCCAGATAATCCGCCATAGGGGTGCCTTGAAAGGAATCTCCGCAATCGAACAACAGGGTTGTGATCTTCTTTTGCGCCGCTTTTTCACGGGCAGACCTGATCAGGCTGGCGGTACGAACAAAACCTGTGGTTTCGGTTGGCCTGTCGGCAAAATAGTCATAGGCGCTGAGATGCATGTGCACGTCACTGGTGGCCAAGACGTTAAGTCGGGCCTTTACAGTCAACTTGCGATCGTATGCATTCATTCCCTTTGCCTAACTGGCCGCTCTGGTTCGAAGCGATACCCTGAACTTCGGACAGGCGGTGTCATTCCGAATCCATCTATGGGTCGCGCCCCGCTTTTCTGTATACACGCGTTTAAGTTGTATAAACAAGTGAAAAGCCCCCTAAAGGTGTGTATATCGCAACTGCAGCATGCCCCCACACGCATTGCCTGAAAATTGACCTGACGTTGCACCCCAAGTCCCGGCGTGGCATTGCCGTTCTCACAAGAGATAAAAGAGGCAGTCCCGCAATGAAACATGCAGAGCAAGTCACCTTTGGCGGATCAGGTCTGGATCGCGCCGCTGAGGTTCGTGGCGATCCAAATGCGCTGGCCGCAGCGCAATCTGACCCCGCTGCCCGCTCGGTCCTGATATGGCGTGGCAAACCTTTGCTGGACGGAGATACCTTGGCCCGTTTGCCCATGGATCATCCGGTTTTGTCCCAGACCCGTCCAAACCGCATCTTTCTGGGTCGAGAAGACGGTGCGCCCCGTTTTGCCGCTGATCTGTCTGATTGGGTTCCTCCGAACATCGAAGAGCTGAAACTGGACGGCTTTTTCGACACCTCGACCCAACTGCATCCGGACTTGTCTGACAGCCAGATGTTTTGCGAATTGCGCGCCGTGATGACCCGCCTGTCCCCTCGCGACGCTGAGCTGGCGGCGACGACAAAGGCCGTTTTTGGATGGCACGACAGCCACGGCTTTTGCGCCAAATGCGGAACGCAATCGGCCCCGTCAAAGGGCGGGTGGCAACGTGATTGTCCGGCCTGCAACACCAGCCATTTCCCACGGACGGACCCTGTGGTGATCATGCTGATTACCCATGGCAACAAGGTTCTTATGGGCAGATCGCCGGGATGGCCCGAAGGCATGTATTCGCTTCTGGCGGGATTTGTGGAACCGGGTGAAACACTCGAAGCGGCTGTGCGCCGCGAAGTGTTTGAAGAAGCAGGTATCAAGGTCGGAGAGGTCGGATACCTGTCCAGCCAGCCTTGGCCTTTTCCGTCATCCTTGATGTTCGGCTGCCGAGGCGAGGCATTAGATGACACCATTACAATCGACCCCGTTGAAATCGAAGATGCCATGTGGGTCAGCCGCGAAGAGATGATGGAAGCCTCTGCCGGACGGCATCCAACGCTTAAACCCGCCCGAAAAGGGGCCATTGCGCATTTCATTATTCAACATTGGCTTGCCGACACACTGGATTAAGCTGTCTGTGTCAGGTAGGATGTTTCCAAACAAAAAAACGAACAACAACAGGCCAGTCCATGAAGTTTTCCAGTCGGGAAGATATCGAAGCGCCCATCGGGGATGTCTTTGAGATGCTGTCGGATTTCAATCTGTATGAACGCTCTGCGATGCGTCGTGGCGCTGATGTGCGTCGCACGGATGGTCTGGCCTCTGCTGGTGTTGGAATGTCTTGGGCCGCCAATTTCACAATGCGGGGCAAACGCCGCAAGATTGACGTTCAACTGACCAGCTATGAACGCCCGAATACAATGGTGTTTGACAGCACAGCCAAGGGCGTCAAAGCGCAATTGACCATTGATCTGGTCGCTTTGTCGCTAAATCGCACGCGGATGGCCGTAGGGCTGGAACTTACCCCAACCTCAATTCCTGCGCGGTTGTTCATTCAGTCGCTCAAGCTGGGCAAAGCGCGTTTGACCAGCCGGTTCAAGTTGCGGGTGGCCCAGTTTGCCAAAGATCTGGAATCGCGCCGCGCCCCTGCGGCCTAACGCCTGTAGGTCACACGGGGATCGGCAAGGCCGGACTGTCTATAATGTCTTCCATCACAAAACTGGCTGAAATATCCGAAATCGGCACCAGTGAAATCAGCCGTTTGTAGAATGCATCATAGCTTTGCACATCTGCGACCCGCACCCGAAGCACATAATCCAGATCGCCGCTCATCCTATGGGCGCCTACGATTTCCGGCAGCCGTTTGACCGCCCGTTCGAACCGGGTCAGCCAATCTTGCCCGTGTTCTTTGGTTCGGATCATGACAAAAACCGAAAGCCCCAGCCCGAGCGCTTGAGCATCCAAAAGCGCCACCCGTCCACGGATCACACCACTGTCTTCCAGCACTTTAACCCGCCGCCAACACGCGTTGCGCGATAGGTTCACGGTCTCAGACAGCATATCCATACTGATTTGAGCATCCTTTTGCAGCGCTGTTAGAATCTTGCGATCTATGTCATCCATATTGGCCTCGTCTTGGGATGTTGTCCCAATATATACCGGAAGATGCGCAAAGAATAGGACGTGTTTCGATCAATTCATGGGTAGAACCGCCGTACCAACAGACAGGAGCCAAACATGAAGCACGCCCCCATCCCCCAAAACACCACCTTTTTCGCCCGAACTTTTCTGAATCACCCGGCTACAGTTGGCGAAAGCTATCTCCAGCATTTTGCCTTTGCTCTGCGGTTTTCAGGCCTGTTGTTCATGGCTGGCGGCGCGGCCTTGGTGCACGCACTTGTGCCAGCCTTCTGCCAAACCACAGCAAGCCGCTGTATTAAGACGCTGCATCACGACATAACGACCCGCGCGGGTGCTGATGTGAAAGACGGGCGTTAAAGATGTGTCGCATTGCTGCCTATCTTGGCCCTTCTATTCCTTTGGAACGGATCGTAGTACTGCCCGCGCATTCCTTGATGAAGCAAAGCCTTAACGCAACAGAGGCTAAGCTGTCGGTAAACGGAGATGGCTTTGGAATTGCTTGGTACGCAAATCAGCCCGTGCCAGGCCTTTATCGCGATGTTTTACCGGCCTGGTCTGACGGAAACTTGACGTCGCTGTGTAGGGTTGTGCAGTCGGGGCTGTTTCTGGCGCATGTGCGGGCCTCGACGGTTGGGGGCACATCCCGCTCGAACTGCCATCCGTTCACCTATGACCGCTGGTCTTTCATGCATAATGGAAAACTGGGTGCTTTCGGGCGGATCAGACGCCCTTTGGAAGCAAGCCTGCCGGACGAACTTTACCGGTCTCTCGAAGGTTCGACGGATTCAGAGCTGTTGTTCTTGTTGTTGCTGGCCAACGGGCTTGATCAGAACCCTTATCAAGCGGTCGTGTCGACCCTGCGCCAGATCACTGAATTGCAAGGCGCATTGACTGATCCGAACCGGGTGACATGTGTGTTTTCAGACGGGTCGGACATTTTCGCCTTTCGCTATTCAAGTGACGGCAAAAGTCCGTCCTTTTACATCGGCGATGGGCTCGATTCTGATGGTTGCGTTTTGGCGTCCGAGCCTTTGGCTCCAAACGCAGGCCGCTGGACTCCTGTGAAAGATGGAACCTTTGGAAAACTGTCAGACACAGGCTGGTCCGAAACGCAGTTGAACCTTCACTAACGCCTTACCCGCGCTCTATATCCGCCGGATAGACGCCGAGCACTTCTATGTTGGTGGTGAAGTATTCCAGCTCTTCCATCGCAAGCTTGACGTTTTCGTCGTCCGGATGCCCTGAAATGTCTGCGTAGAACTGTGTGGCCGTGAAGGACCCGCCGATCATGTAGCTTTCGAGCTTGGTCATGTTGACCCCGTTTGTCGCGAAACCGCCCATTGCTTTGTACAGAGCCGCCGGAATGTTGCGCACTTGAAAGACAAAGCTGGTGACCATGCCGTGATCGCCCCGCCGTGAGGTGTCCATATCTGGTGACATGATCAAAAAGCGGGTGGTGTTGTTGGCCTCATCCTCAATGTCGCGCGCCAAAAGGTTCAGCCCGTGGATTTCGGCAGCCACATGGCTTGCAAGAACGCCCGCATCGGTTTCACCTGATGCGGCCAAATCGGCGGCTGCGCCTGCGCTGTCGACAGCGGCTTCCGGCGTGATCTTGTGCTTTGACAGGAAGTTTGCGGCTTGCGGCAAAAGCACCGGATGCGCGCGGATGATTTTCAAATCGTCCAGACCGACACCGTGATTTGCCATCAAGCTGATCCGCACCCGCACAAAGGCTTCATCAACGATGTGTAGCCCGCTAGATGGCAGCATCCGGTGGATATCCGCAACCCGACCGTAGGTCGTGTTTTCGACGGGCAACATGGCCAGATCAGCTGCGCCATTGCGCACGGCTGCGATCGCATCCTCAAAGCCGCGACAGGGCAGGGGCGTCATGTCGGGACGGGCGTTCATACAGGCTTCGTGGCTGTAAGCTCCGAGGTCTCCTTGAAAGGCGATACGATTTGTCATGGCTGTTGCTCAAATATTTACGAATATGTCGTTTGGTCGCGGTCACTATACCTTGCCACACCCCAAGGGAAGCAATAGATACCCGCAAAACCGAAATGAAGTGGACACGCGATCATGTTTGACACGATGACCTTTACGAAACTCGCAGGCGGCGTCTGCGGCGCATTGCTGATCTTTTTGCTTGGGAAATGGGCTGCAGAAGGCATTTACCATATGGATAGCCACGGCGAAGCATCCTATGTGATTGATACCGGCGCTGAGGAAGAAGAAGCCTCGGACGAGCCAGAAGTTGATTTCGCTGCTTTGATGGCCTCTGCTGATGTGGGCGATGGCGCGAAAGTTTTCAAAAAGTGTAGCTCTTGTCACAAGCTTGAAGTTGGTGGTGCAGGTACTGGTCCTTACCTTGCGGGTATCGTCGGACGGCCGACTGCGGCGGTTGAGGGCTTTGGATATTCCAGTGCTCTTGCCGGTCTTGAAACCGAGTGGACGCCTGAAAACCTGAGCGCTTTCCTCGAAAACCCGAAATCCTACGCGCCTGGCAACAAAATGACCTTCCCTGGTTTGAAAAAGATTGATGATCGCGCAAACTTGATCGCCTATCTCGCGACAATCCAGTAAACGCGTTGAAAATGACCGGATCAGGCCGCTCGGAGCACTCCGCAGCGGCCTTTTTTGTAACTGGCCGCCTTTTCACGCCCGTTCACGTGGATATGACGTATTCGGACCTTGAATCTTGGCCTTTCCCGCTTTTAGCTTAAATAAAACCAAAGCTGGTGATCTCGCGCCATGCACCCTTGAAGTAGGATGAGCACAAATGACCCGAACCCTTGCCTTGCCCCATGTTCCCGCCGTGCAGGTCGCGTTGACCTCGCTGGCCGCGTTGTTGATGCTGGCCTTGCCGCTGAAAGCCCAAGACATGGTTGTCACGCATGGCTATTCGTTCTTTGGTGATTTGAAGTATCCGGCTGATTACCCCCATTTCTCCTACGTGAACCCTGATGCGCCAAAGGGCGGTGAGATCGCCATTGCGGCGGTCGGTACATTCGACTCCATGAACCCCTATTCCCGCAAAGGGAACCCTGGTGCTTTGGCTTCCATTACGTATGAAAGCCTTATGGCGGAATCGCTGGTTTCTGGCCCGAATGTGTCCATGCCCGCGGACGTCTATGGCGAAATGTACTGCCTGCTGTGTGAACGTGTTGAATATCCCGTAACAAAAGACTGGGTCATATTCTACATGCGCCCCGAAGCGCGGTTTTCAGACGGCACCAAACTGACCGCCCATGATGTTGCGTTCAGCCACAATATGCTGCTGGATCAAGGTCTCAAGTCTTACGGCGATGCGGTGCGCAAGCGTATCCCAAAGCTCGAAGTGATTGATGACTACACGATCAAGTTCTTCTTCACCGAAGGCATCAGTCGCCGCAGCTTGATTGATCAGGTTGCCACTGTCCCCGTCTGGTCAAAGGCATGGTACGAAGAAAGCGGTGCGCGGCTTGACGAAGGCCGTCTAGAAGTCGCCCCCGGTTCTGGCCCCTATGTCATAGGCGAAGTCGATGTGAACCGCCGGATCACCTACACCCGCAACCCCGACTATTGGGGCAAGGATTTGCCCGTCAACATCGGTCGGCACAACTTTGATACCATTCGGGTTGAGTATTTTGGCGACAGCACCGCATCCTTCGAGGCCTTCAAGGCTGGCGAATACACCTTCCGGTCCGAGGGCGATTCAAAGCAATGGGCAACGGGCTACAACTTCCCGAAAGTCGATCAAGGCTACATCGTGCGCGAAGAGATTGCCGATGGTATCCCACCCAATGCAACGGGCATTGTATTCAACCTTGGATCAGAGCCACTGAAAGACAAGCGCGTCCGCGAAGCTGTGGCCTTGGCGTACAACTTTGAATGGACCAACAAGTCTTTGCAATACGGGCTTTTTGAACAACGTGCCTCATTCTTGCAGAATACACCTATGATGGCCGATGGGGTGCCTGAAGGTGCGGAGCTGGCCTTCCTTAAATCCCTTGGCGACGTGGTGCCGCCAGAGATGTTCACCGACGAAGTGCGTGTGCCCCATACCTCTAGTGACCGCCGTTTGACGGATCGTCGCAATCTGCGCAAAGCCTCAGCGCTATTGGACGAAGCAGGCTGGGCCGTTGGCTCAGATGGCAAACGCTACAATGCTGATGGTGAACCACTGAAGCTGACATTCTTGATCAATTCCGCAGGGACACCGACCTTGCGGGCCATTGTCGAGAACTTCATGAACAACTTGAACGGCATGGGCATCGATGGCGTAATCGACGCTGTGGACAGTGCGCAGTTTTCGTCCCGTAGACGCGACCGTGACTATGACATGCTGTTCAGCGGATACCGTGCGTTCCAAGGGACGGGCACGGGTCTGATGCAAATGTTCGGCTCCGAAGTCGCCGCGTTTAGCCTGTTTAACCCGTCAGGGTTTTCCAGCCCGCTGGTCGATGCGATCATCAAGGCCTCGCTTGAGACGAAATCGATCGAAGAAGAGCATGCTTCGCTCATGGCTTTGGACCGTGCGATGCGCAACGAATTCTTCCTTGTGCCTGCGTGGTACAATCCCAATCACTTCGTCGCCTACTACGACCAATATGAACGCCCCGAAACGATCCCGCCGTTTGATCTGGGGTACATGGATTTCTGGTGGTTCAACGCGGACAAGGCGGCGGCCCTGAAGGCTGCGGGCGCGCTAAGGTAGTCGCCCCATGGGAAGCTACATCCTGCGGCGGTTGCTGCTGATTATCCCCACATTGTTCGGCATTATGCTGGTCAATTTCGCATTGACCCAGTTTGTGCCCGGCGGGCCGGTTGAACAAGCCATTGCTCGTATCCAAGGGCAGGGCGATGTGTTCGGTGGGTTTGCCGGTGGCAATGACGATGCGGGGGTTAGTGATCTAAATACCGGCGCAGACAGTCAATATGCAGGCGCCCGTGGCCTGCCGCCCGAGTTCATCAAACAACTTGAAAAAGAGTTCGGCTTTGACAAGCCCCCCGTTGAACGCTTTTTCAACATGA
>CAZWSE010000044.1:0-28045 GCA_964636575.1 uncultured Sulfitobacter sp.
GCAAGGTTCGTCAAAAAATCACCTAACGCCCTATAATAAAAGGATAATAAATGATGTTTGGTAGGCCCGGCAGGACTTGAACCCGCAACCAAAGCGTTATGAGCGCTCTGCTCTAACCAGTTGAGCTACAGGCCCGCCATATCGTGTTGCTAGGCAAGCGCGGTGCCGCCGTCAAGACCAACCTCGCAACAGGGCGTTGCAAGGGGGGGCGCAATGCTCTAATCCCGCGCCCAAACGTGCCCCATTTCTGGCCAAGGAGCTCTGCCAATGACCAATCCGAAAAACGGGATCACCTATGCGGATGCAGGTGTGGACATTGATGCAGGCAATGCGCTTGTGGACCGGATCAAGCCTGCGGCCAAACGCACCAACCGCTCGGGCGTGATGTCAGGTCTTGGCGGGTTCGGGGCCTTGTTTGATCTCAAAGACGCAGGCTATTCGGACCCGATCTTGGTGGGGGCCACGGACGGTGTCGGTACAAAACTGCGGATCGCAATCGATACCGGCAATGTGGACGGCGTTGGTATCGATCTGGTGGCGATGTGCGTCAATGACTTGGTCTGCCAAGGTGCAGAGCCATTGTTTTTCCTAGATTATTTTGCGACGGGCAAGCTGGATACAGACACAGCCGCACGGATCATCGAAGGCATTGCCGAAGGCTGTGTGCAATCGGGCTGTGCGCTGATCGGTGGCGAAACCGCCGAAATGCCCGGCATGTACCCCGAAGGCGATTTCGATCTGGCAGGGTTCTCTGTCGGCGCGATGGAACGTGGCGCAGCCTTGCCCGCAGGCGTTCAAGACGGGGATGTTCTGCTTGGGCTTGGGTCTAGCGGTGTGCACTCAAACGGCTATTCACTGGTGCGCAAGCTGGTTGAAATGTCCGGTTTGGGATGGGACGCAGATTGCCCGTTCGGGGCGGGATCATTGGGTGAGGCCTTGCTGACCCCGACGCGGCTATATGTGACGCAAAGTCTGGCGGCCATACGGGCAGGGGGCGTGCATGCGCTGGCCCATATTACCGGCGGCGGGCTGACAGAAAACCTGCCGCGCGTGTTGCCGGACGACATGGGCGCCGAGATTAACCTTGATGCGTGGCAAATGCCGCCTGTTTTCAAGTGGATGAGCGAAGTAGGCGGAATTGCAGAGACAGAAATGCTGAAAACCTTCAACTGCGGGATCGGGATGATCCTGGTGGTGTCCGCCGATCGGGCTGAAGCCTTAACTGCGGTTCTTGAAGGAGCCGGCGAAACGGTGTCTCAAATTGGCCTCGTAAACCGCACATCTTCTATTCAATACTCAGGCACACTCTCGTGACAAAACGGGTCGCCATTCTGATTTCGGGGGGCGGATCGAACATGGTGCGCTTGTGCGAAAGCATGACAGGCGATCACCCTGCGCGGCCGTGTTTGGTGTTGTCCAATACAGATCAAGCGGGCGGTTTGGAAAAAGCCGCAGCGATGGGCATTGAAACCGCCGTTGTCGATCACAGACCATTCGGAGAAGATCGGGCTGCTTTTGAAAAGGCGTTGATGAAACCCCTTCTGGCCGCAAAAACGGACATCATTTGTCTTGCAGGCTTTATGCGGGTCCTTACGGAAGGCTTCGTGTCACAGTGGCAAGGCCGGATGCTAAATGTGCATCCGTCGTTGCTGCCAAAGTACCGAGGACTAAAAACCCATGCCCGCGCGATTGCGGCAGGCGATAAAACGCATGGGTGTACCGTTCATTTGGTGACACCTGCGTTGGATGAAGGACCGGTTTTGGGGCAAGCCGAGGTACCTATTTTGCCGGACGACACAGCGGAAGAGTTGGCGGCACGGGTGCTTGTTCAAGAGCACCGTTTGTACCCCGAGGCTTTGCGCCGCTTTGCATCTGGGGACCGACAACGGTTCTCATTACCTGCGGTCGAAGACGCGTCCTGAACAGACTTCTGTTTGCTTTTGCACCTTTATGCAGTATCAGACGGCAGTACGGTGGGCCTGACATGGCAAAAAGAAGAACAATAATATGAGAACTCTCACCACGACGGCTGAACTGGCCGAGTATTGTGACGCAGCAAAACGCTGCCCTTATGTGACAGTCGACACGGAATTTCTGCGAGAGCGGACCTATTACTCCAAGCTGTGCCTTATCCAGATCGCGATGCCTGGTGAAACCGATGAAGGGGCCGTTCTAGTGGACCCATTGGTGGATGATATGTCGCTTGAGCCGCTGTATGAGTTGTTCAGAGACACGTCCGTCGTAAAGGTGTTCCATGCCGCCCGACAGGATTTGGAAATTTTCTTTGTAGATGCAGGCGTTTTCCCTGAACCGCTGTTTGACACGCAAGTGGCCGCAATGGTCTGCGGGTTTGGGGATCAGGCAGGATACGAGACGCTTGTACGCAAAATCGCGAAAGCGCCGCTCGATAAGACCTCGCGCTTCACGGATTGGTCACGCAGACCGCTTAGCGATGCGCAAAAGACCTATGCACTGGCGGATGTAACGCACCTGCGGCAAATCTACGAATTTTTGGCCGCTGAGCTGGACAAAACCGGGCGTGCACGGTGGGTGAAAGAAGAGCTGAAGATCCTGACCAGCCCAGACACTTATTCTGCGGTGCCGGATCAAGCATGGAAGCGGGTGAAAACACGCACCAACTCGCCCAAATTTCTGGCGATCGTGCGAGAGCTCGCCGCGTTTCGGGAAAGCTATGCGCAGGCCCGCAATATCCCGCGCAACCGTGTCTATAAAGACGATGCCTTGGTGGAACTGGCGTCGACGAAGCCGAAGGACCACGGTGATTTAAGTCGGTCTCGGTTGTTGCTGCGTGAGGCGCGCAAGGGCGATATCGCAGATGGCATTCTTGCGGCTGTGGCCAAGGGGCTAAGCTGCCCGTCTGAAGACATGCCAAAAGTCAGCAATCCCAAGGCGTCTCAACAGGTGAACCCTGCGCTCGCAGACTTGCTGCGTGTGTTGCTGAAAGCCAAGACAGAGAGCGCAGGCGTTGCAGCCAAACTGATTGCACCAGCCGCCGATCTCGATGCGATTGCGTCCGGCGAAAGAGATGTTTCAGCCCTAAAGGGGTGGCGGCGCGAAGTTTTTGGAGACGATGCCCTGCGGCTTTGCGATGGTGAAATCGCGCTCACTGCCGAGGGCGCTCAAGTCAAAATCGTAGAGGTTTGAGCAGACCTAACGGCGCGCGGCTTTGGTGTTGCGCGCGGCTTGGACTTGGATGGTGCGCACACCTTCCAGATCTTGATTGGTAAGGGCACGGGCAACCGTCACTTTGCGGGTGCGCTCGGTGCCGACAGGTTGTGGGCGTGCGGGCTTGAGAACCTCAAACCGGTAGGCGAGCACGCCGTCCACGGCCTTACCATCTTCGCTGACAGGGATCAGCCTGACATCATAGGGGCCTTGTTGCGCGGCTGTGCCTGTTGCGCGAATGATCGCGCCTGCGTCTGTTCGTTCGATAACAAGCGTATCAACCACATCAATCGGGGTGCCTTGGTATGGAAGCTCTGACCGTCTGAGTCTGCGTTTGGTGGGAAGCAGTGGATTGGTTTGTGTCGTCGTTTGTTCGGCCTGCGGCACGTCGCGGCCATTTCCGAACCAGTTAAAGGGGTTCACGCGGCTGTCGCGAAACCCGCATCCGGTTACAAGAGAGCCCGCCAGAAGAACTGCGATTACTGATTTGGTCATGCCCGTCGCCACCGTTTTTTGTCTTTGGGTATTGCTAGCCTATTGGACTGGTCTTGAAAAGCGGGAAGGCAGTACTGGACGTTTTTGGCCCAGCGGCCTACCTGTGTCCCTGTTGAGACGAAGGGTAAAAGATGGCCAGCGCTGCATTTGAAGAAATTGTCGAAGATTTCGAGTTTTTGGACGATTGGGAAGACCGGTACCGCTATGTGATCGATCAGGGCAAGGCCTTGGCGCCCTTTGAGGAGGCTTTGAAAGTGCCAGCACTTAAGGTGGATGGATGCGCCAGTCAGGTCTGGCTGCATCCGGTCATTGAGGAGGGTGTGTTCCGCTTTGACGGAGACAGTGATGCCATGATCGTGCGCGGCCTGATTGCTGTCTTGCGGCGCTTGTACAACGGGTTGTCTTTGGCAGAGGTGCGTGCCGTTGATGCGCCCGCTGAATTGGCGCGGCTTGGTTTGAACGATCACTTGTCCGCCCAACGGTCAAACGGGCTTCGGTCTATGATCGAGCGTATTCAGCAGGTTGCGGCCGCTGCGTGATCTAATTGTGCTGCGCACGCGATTGTTAAGGGACAGGGGCTTTGCCCCTCGCGGCGGGGCCGCTCACCCCAAGGTATTTTCTCCAATGAGAATTAAAGTGCGCTGAGATGCGTTTGCAGATCCCCGTAGCCGGTGAATCTGCGTTCAAACGCAAGCCCGAGCCGATCTGCGCAGGCTTTGGCTTTTTCGGTGAGTTGCGGGTCATCCACTTGCGCTTGATAGACCAGTTTCGTGTAGTTGCCGAAGTACATATCGCGCAGTTCGGGGTGACGGTCTAAGCCGATGGGTTTCCAGACGAAGGCATCGAACTGTTTGACCAGAAAGTCGGTCAGATAAAAGGCCGTAAATTCGGTTTCACTGCGTTCTGCAAAGGTTTGATTTCCCTCAAAGAATGAATAGCAATGTGGGCCTTCGACCATCTTTACGCCCAGCTTTTCGCAGGCGGCTTGCAGCAACCCGCCTGTACCGCAATCCGCATAAACCACAAAGATATCGTGGTAGTGGGCTTTGTGTTTCTGAACGGCTGCCACAACCGCGTCTGTGATTTTCTCGGGGTGGTTATGGTAGCTTGCGGGCAGGCAGGTCAGTTCAAGATGGGTCCACCCATTGAGCGCAATCAGATCGAGGATCTCGCGCGCCAATGCCCCGCAGGCGATCAAAAGCACTTTGCCTGATTTGGTGGTCAGGTCGGCGCCCTGTTCCCATAGGGTCGCGTCATCGGGAAGGCTTTGCCCTTCGGTCACGCGCTCATTTGGTTGTGTTTGCGGGCGACCCATTCTTTGGCCGTTTCAACAGCGACAGCTGCATCGCGGCAGTATGCGTCTGCGCCAATGGCTTTGCTGAATTCTTCGTTCAAGGGCGCGCCGCCGACCAGCACAATGTAGTTTTCGCGAATGCCTTGTTCGACCATCGTGTCGATGACGACCTTCATGTAGGGCATCGTGGTGGTCAAAAGCGCGGACATGCCAAGGATATCAGGGCCTTCTGTTTCCAACGCCTCAAGATAGCCTTCGACGGCATTGTTGATGCCAAGGTCGACCACTTCGAAACCGGCGCCTTCCATCATCATACCAACGAGGTTTTTGCCAATGTCGTGAATGTCGCCTTTTACGGTGCCGATAACCATCTTGCCGACACGCGGAGCGCCCGTTTCGGCCAGCAGCGGTTTCAGGATCGCCATGCCACCCTTCATTGCGTTCGCGGCGAGCAGAACCTCTGGAACGAACAAGATGCCGTCACGAAAATCTGCGCCAACGATTGTCATGCCGCCGACCAATGCTTTGGTCAGGATGTCGTAGGGGGCCCATTTGCGTTCAAGAAGGATGTTCACACCTTCTTCGATTTCCTCTTTGAGGCCATCGTAGAGGTCGTCAAACATTTGCTGAACAAGTTCTTCGTCGTCCAGATCGGCCAGGATGATGTCGTCTTCGTCTGACATAGTACAGTCCTTCGTGGGGCAAACGCGCCGCGTTGATTATGCCTTAGCTTGTGGCAAAATGCTGTTAAGATGTTCCTACAATTGCGACATTGGCCGTTCTGGGACCGACGTATGCCATTGTATGCGCCTCTTTTTTACCCTACGCGCGCGATCTGCGGCGGGTGCGTCTCGCTTTGGGTTCATCGGCGCCGGTCCCGTCTGTTGCAGACGAAAACGCGCCCAGCTTTGCCGAAATTTGCTCAAGCGTTGGGGGTGCCATTTTGGGGCGTTTATCCAGTGCTTCGCGCATCTTTTCCAAGTGCTCTGGCATTGTGCCGCAACAGCCGCCGATGACTTGTGCGCCGCAATCGCGGGCAAGGGCTGCATAATCAGCCATAAGCTCGGGCGTGCCGTCGTAGTGAATGTGCCCATCATGGTATTTCGGGATACCTGCGTTGCCTTTGGCGATGACGGGTCGTGTTGTTCCAGCGGCGGCAAAGCCAAGAACGGTGCGCAACAAGTCAGATGCCCCTGTACCGCAGTTGGCCCCGAAGGCCAGCGGTGGATTGGGCAGTTTCTCGACCATTTTCACCATGTCAGCGGATGTAACGCCCATCATGGTGCGGCCTGCGGTGTCAAAGCTCATGGTGCCGCACCAGTCTATTCCAGCCAGAGCAAAGCCTTCCGCGGCGGCGATGTATTCTTCGGGTGCAGAAATGGTTTCCAGCCAAAGCACATCTGCGCCACCTGCTTTCAACCCGTCGGCTTGTTCGTGAAACATCTCAACGGCCGAACTGTGAGACAGGGCACCAATGGGTTCCATAATCTCGCCCGTTGGGCCAACCGATCCTGCAACCACAACGGTACGACCGGATGCATCCGCAACGTCGCGGCCGATTTCAGCAGAAATGCGCGACAGCTCATGCGCCCGTTTTTCAGCGCCATGCAGTTTCAACCGCGAGGCGTTGCCGCCAAAACTGTTGGTCAGAAACAGATCAGAACCGGCATCAACAGCGCCTTTGTAGAGCGTTTTGATCTTGTCTGGGTGTTCGTCGTTCCAAAGCTCAGGGGCGTCGCCGGACATCAGGCCCATGTTGAACAGGTTGGTGCCTGTCGCACCGTCTGCAAGGATAGGGTTCCCGGAGGCCAAAAGAGTTTTGAAAACGTTCGTCATATGCGGCCCCGAGTTTGGATGTATTGCGTGTCGCGCTTAAGCGCGTGTTTCACGCGAGGCTTTATGACGCAAATTGATAATATTCATCATCGTTATGAATTTTGATCACATTTGAATCAGGAAGCCCGCAGAAAGGTGTACTCTCCACGGGCTTTCCAGTGTCTTAACAGGCGAGGTGGCCTTTATGTTTCGTCCAGCATTTGGGCTTTCGCTTCAGACATGAGCTTGGCCATTTGTGCGCGGATGGTTTGCTCGTCCGCCTTGTCACCAAGATCGCCTGCGACCTTGCGAAACACGTCTTCATCGCCAGCTTCTTCAAAATCCGACACAACGACCTCTTTCGCGTAAGCATCGGCGTCATCGCCGGATTTGCCGAGCAAACCAGCAGCCCATAGACCCAGAAGTTTGTTCCGGCGGGCTTCAGCCTTGAATTGCATTTCAGAATCGTGGGCGAATTTGGCCTCAAAGGCGTTTTCACGATCGTCAAAGGTGCTCATATGAAGGGGTCCTTTCATTGGCATTGCGTTGATCTTCATATGCAACCCCTTTGCATCCAGTGCAAGGGTGGCTGCGATGTTGTCTGGGATACTTGCAGGCCTTTGGGGGTTGGACTAAGAGACCACAACGGAGATTGAAGACTGCTCTTCTCTCCATATCCGAAAAGGACACAGCATGGCGCGCCGCACAAAGATCTATGAGGGTAAGGCAAAGATTCTTTATGAAGGCCCAGAGCCTGGGACAATCGTCCAGTACTTCAAAGACGATGCCACAGCCTTTAACGCGCAAAAGAAGGATGTCATCGAAGGTAAAGGTGTGTTGAACAACCGCCTGAGCGAATACTTCATGACAGGGCTGAGCGCGATTGGCGTGCCAACCCATTTCATCAAGCGCCTAAACATGCGCGAACAGCTGGTGCGGTCATGTGAGATCATTCCGCTGGAAGTGATCGTGCGCAACTACGCTGCGGGCACGATGTCCAAACGGTTAGGGCTTGAGGAAGGCACGCAGCTGCCGCGCCCCATTGTTGAGTATTGCTATAAAGACGACAGCCTTGGCGATCCACTGGTCAGTGAAGAACATATCGCTGCCTTTGGGTGGGCCAGCCAGCAGGACATGGATGACATCCTAAGCCTTGCGTTGCGGGTGAATGATTACCTGTCTGGTATTATGTATGGCGTCGGCATCAAGTTGGTTGATTTCAAAATCGAGATTGGTCGCGTTTATGATGGTGATTTTCAACGGCTGGTGATTGCAGACGAGATCAGCCCCGACAGCTGCCGGTTGTGGGATATTGAGACGGGTCAAAAGCTTGATAAGGATGTGTTCCGCCGCGATCTGGGGTCTTTGGCGGATGCCTACACGGAAGTTGCGCGTCGGTTAGGCGTGCTGCCGCAAGCCTCAACACCGATTACAAAGCCGACGTTGATAAACTAAAGCGGCTCTTGTCGTTTTGAGTATTTTGGGAAAAATGAAGGCCAATCTGGCCAAAACAAGCAGGGGTTTTTCATGAAGGCACGTGTTCATGTGATGTTGAAATCAGGCGTTTTGGACCCGCAAGGGGAGGCCGTGCGTCACGCTTTGGGCGCTATTGGTTTTGAGGGCGTTGAAAAGGTCCGTCAGGGCAAAGTGATTGATCTTGATCTGGCTGAGGGCGCAACCGAAGCGGATGTGACCGCCATGTGTGACAAGCTGCTCGCCAATACGGTGATCGAATCCTACACCATCGAGATGTCGTCCTGATGCGCGCTGCGGTTCTGGTGTTCCCGGGGTCCAATTGTGACCGTGATCTGAAAGTCGCCTTTGAGGCTGTTGGCTTTGATGTGTCGATGGTTTGGCACAAGGACGATGACTTGCCAGCCGTGGACGTGGTCGGTGTGCCGGGCGGGTTTTCATACGGTGATTATCTACGGTGCGGCGCGATTGCGGCTCAGTCTCCGATTTGCAAGGCCCTGACCAAGCATGTTGAGGCCGGTGGCTACGCGATGGGTATTTGCAACGGCTTTCAGGTTCTGACCGAAACCGGTCTTTTGCCGGGGGCACTGCTGCGCAATGCTGGCCTGAAATACATCTGCAAAACGGTGGGCCTGCGCGTTGAAACCAGCCAGTCCGTCTTTACCGAAGCCTATAACGCAGGCGATGTGGTGGACGTGCCCATCGCCCACCACGACGGCAACTATTTTGCTGATGACGCGGTTCTTGACGCCTTGGAAGATCAGGATCGGGTGGTGTTTCGCTATACCGACAACCCCAACGGGTCACGCAACGACATCGCAGGCATCCTGTCCGAGAACCGCCGCGTCTTGGGGATGATGCCCCACCCCGAACGGGCCGCAGACGCGGGTCATGGCGGCACGGACGGGGCGGCGCTCTTTCGCGCATTGGCCGCTCAATTGATCTCGGCGTGACTTGAGCCTGACGTGGCCTGCGCGTAGTCTGCGTACATGACGGATCAAAACGCGCCTTCTCAGCCCAGACAACCCGCCACGATGGGTTGGCGCGGCCGCGTGGCACTTTTGGTCTTGATGGTCATCGCGATCATCACGATCTTCACAACCAATCGCTTGCTGACCGACCGGTTTACCGAAACCACCCGCACCCGCGCTGAACTGCGGCTCGCCCTCTACAGTGGTAACCTGCTAAGCGAGTTGCGGCAGAACGCAATTGTACCGCAACTTCTGGCCCGCGACCCTGCGTTGATCAATGCGCTTGATAGCGGTGAGTTTCAGCAATCGACCCAGCGCCTGATCTCTTTTGTAGAAGAAATCGGGGCGGCCTCTTTGGTGTTGTTGGACCTTGATGGCCGGATCGTTGCTGCCACGGATCGCAACCGCCTTGGCGCCAATCTGCGCAATGACAGCTATTTTATCGATGCCATCCGGTCCAATGCGACCGTCTTTGCGGTTATCCCACGTGAAAGTGCTGGGTATAGCTTTACTTATGCGCGCCGCATTGAATCCGGGTCGACGGTTCTTGGGGTCATTGCCGTTGAGGTTGATCTGCGCAAGTTTGAACGCGCTTGGGCAGGAATTTCTGATGCTGTGATTGTTGTCGACAGCACTGGATCGATCATTCTGTCGACAGAGCCAAAGTGGAACGGGCTGCTGGAGGCCGATGCATTGGCCGAACAACCCGCACGCAACGCGATTGAACGCGCTATTCAAGCCACCGCTGATTGGTCTGCTTTGCCTGCGGATGCTTACCTGCGCGGGGAGGCCGTTATGCGGCTTGAAACCCGTATTCCGTTCCGCGGGTGGCAGATGGCATCCTACACCACCTATGCCTCTGTACGCGAACGTGTGAATGGCGTTTTGGCGTTAGAAATCATGG
The DNA here is from genome assembly GCA_964636575.1 of uncultured Sulfitobacter sp. Taxonomy (GTDB): domain Bacteria; phylum Pseudomonadota; class Alphaproteobacteria; order Rhodobacterales; family Rhodobacteraceae; genus CAZWSE01. Next base: position 10,139 of record CAZWSE010000044.1, read on the forward strand.
GCTTTGCGATTCTTCTTGCACTAACTTTCTACTTTTCGAGCCGTAAAAACGCGCTGCGGTCTGCGCTGTTCCAACGAGAGTCGGCTGAGCTTCGCCAGTTGAACGTGCGCTTGCAGCGAGAAATTGCCGAACGCGAAAGGGTTCAGGAAACACTTGCCGTTGCGGAACAGACCCTTGCCCAGTCGTCTAAACTCGCCGCCTTGGGCGAAATGTCAGCGGCGGTCAGCCATGAATTGAACCAGCCGCTTGCTGCAATGAAAACCTACCTTGCGGGTGCGCGGCTGTTGTTGCGCCGTAACCGGCCGGATGAGGCGCTATCGTCCTTCGGTCGCATCGATGATTTGATTGAGCGGATGGGGGCGATTACCCGTCAGCTAAAATCCTATGCGCGCAAAGGATCCGAGAGCTTTACCCCTGTAAATATGGGCGATGCGCTTGCCTCAAGCCTGTCTATGATGGAACCTCAGTTGCGTCAGCGCAGTGTTGAAATCAATCAGGTGCTGCCCGAAACGCCCGTTTCCGTGATGGGCGACCGCATGCGGATCGAACAGGTTCTGGTCAATCTTTTGCGCAACGCATTGGATGCCACGAAGTCTGTCAAAGACCCGCAAATCGATATTATTTTAGCTGCCGGAGAGACCGCAAGTTTGACCGTTCGCGACAATGGCGACGGCATCACGGATCTCGACGCTTTGTTTGAACCTTTTTATACAACCAAACAACCAGGGGATGGCGTTGGGCTCGGTCTTGCTATCTCATCTGGGATTGTAAACGATCTTGGTGGACGATTGATGGCCCGCAACGGAAGAGCCGGCGGTGCAGTTTTTGAAATGCAATTGCCCATACTACAGGGCGACCTTGAAGCGGCGGAGTAATTACACATGGCCCAAGCAATGAAAATCGCGATTGTTGATGACGAAACGGATATGCGGCAGTCGATCAGCCAATGGTTGGCGTTGTCCGGCTATGACACCGAAACATTCGAATCCGCCGAAGACGCGCTGAAAGTGCTGGGGCCTGATTATCCTGGGATCGTGATTTCTGACATCAAGATGCCGGGAATGGATGGCATGCAGTTTCTCAAGAAGCTGATGGGCAACGACAGCGCGCTTCCCGTTATCATGATTACCGGCCACGGTGATGTACCCATGGCGGTTGAGGCCATGCGTGTTGGTGCGTTTGATTTTCTGGAAAAGCCCTTCAATCCAGACCGGATGTCCGAGCTTGCCAAAAAGGCCACAGGTGCGCGCCGCTTGGTCATGGACAACCGCGCTTTGCGCCGTGAGCTGTCAGATGGCGGCCAGTTGATGAAAAAGCTGATCGGATCCGCACCGGTGATGGAGCGGTTGAAAGAAGATATCCTCGATCTGGGGCAGGCCGATGGTCACGTTCTGATTGATGGCGAAACAGGTACAGGTAAAACGCTTGTCGCCCATGCGCTTCATGCCGTTGGCAGCCGTGCAGGCAAGAAATTCGTTCTGGTCAGCTGTGCCGCCTATGAAGAAGAGGTGCTGGCCAAGAGGCTCTTTGGGCCAATGAACCCGGATGATGCTCAGCTGCCCGCGATTGAAGAAGCGCGCGGCGGGACGCTTGTTCTGGAAGATGTGAACGCACTGTCTGAGGCCATGCAAGCGCGGCTTTTGACTGCAATCAACGACCAAGGCACACCCGCAGAGACCCGCATTATCGCGATCTCCAACCTTCAGGAGCAGGGGCGGACCTGCGAAGATGTGCTGCGGCCGGACTTGTTCTACCGCCTTGCGGCCTTGCGGATCACTGTACCGCCGCTGCGTCAACGCGGCGAAGATATTCTGACGCTGTTCACGCGCCTCAGCGACCAGTTTGCTGATGAATACGGGTGTGATGCGCCCAAGGTAAGCGCTCAGGAAGCAGCGCAACTGTTGCAGGCGCCTTGGCCGGGCAACGTGCGCCAGTTGATCAACATCGCTGAACGCGCCGTGCTGCAGTCACGTCGCGGATCGGGGACGATTGCGTCGCTCTTGATGTCCGACAACGACGAAATGCAGCCCGTGATGACGACCGAAGGCAAGCCGCTCAAGGAATACGTAGAAGCCTTTGAGCGGATGTTGATAGACAACACCATGCGGCGCCACAAAGGCTCCATCGCGAGCGTTATGGACGAACTGTGCCTGCCGCGCCGGACGTTGAACGAAAAGATGGCCAAGTACCAGCTGCAGCGGTCGGACTATCTGAACTAGCTTAGCCGGTGATTTCGTAGAATTGTTGGGCTTGACCGTTGTCATCGGTCAGACACGTCCAAGACGACGCGCCTGCGACATCAACGATGTATTGGTTCACTTCGACAACCGGCAGGGTGGTGTTCATAGACACTGACGCTGCGCCAGTGTGTTTCTTAACGGCGGCCATGCAGGTTCGACCGGCTTTTGCATCCAGGCGTACATCGGGGTCGGCATCCAGTTCGGCACAGGCAGTGAGGCCCAATAGGGCGGCCGTCGAGAGAGCAATCAAGCAGTGAGTTTGGGACACAACGTGCCTTTCTTCGTAAGCAGAGGCGACAAAAGCGTCGCGGAAAATGTATTGGCCGCAAACCTTTCCGGTTGGCACAACTGATGTCAAGCGTGACACGACCTTAGGCAAATGCAGCACGATTGAGTCTCATTTTCGCTCAAGGTCACTTTGCCCATTGTAATGCGCCCATCCTACACCTTATGATTGAAGTACGGTCGGACAGTCTCTAGGTCTGTTATGCCCGATATGAGTTTTGCTGATTGAGCGTTTTAAGTCCCCGCCAGCGCGGATTTGATGACTAAAATCTTGATCAGATTGAGAATACCTCGTTTGCGAGGTTGTGATACGCCTTTGGACCCGTTTGTTTCGGGCCATTGGAGATAATGGACAAGGTGAGCGATACACGTTCACTTGTCGGAGAAGAACCGCGATGACGCGCGCGCTAGAGCACAGCAGCAGAACAGGGGACCCAAGCGGTCAACCCTGCCAAGCGTCTTTGATCGCCCTGACAAGACACCACCCGCACAGCTTGCATCCCCCGGGGCGCAGGCCAACGCCGGTGTGCACTAAGGACTTATGGCTAAGAAAATGCTTATCGATGCCACCCACGCCGAGGAAACTCGCGTGGTTGTGGTCGACGGAAACAAGGTAGAGGAATTCGACTTTGAATCCGAAAACAAACGCCAGCTTGCTGGAAACATATATCTCGCAAAAGTAACACGGGTTGAGCCGTCGCTTCAGGCGGCCTTCATCGACTATGGCGGAAACCGTCATGGTTTCCTCGCGTTTTCCGAGATCCATCCCGACTACTATCAAATTCCGGTCGCCGACCGCGAAGCCTTGATGGAAGAAGAGCGCGCCTATGCTGAAGCACAGCGCGCCAAGGATGAAGAGGACGAAAAGAAACCCAAACGTCGGGGACGTGGTCGCGGGCGCTCCAAAGCTGCCGCCACCAAAACCGATGATGCCGTTGCGACCAAAGAGGTCGACGAAGATGCCATCAATGGTATGGAGACGATTGATCTTGATGACGCCGCGGTGTCCGAAGATGAGGCCCAATCTCCGATGGAGCGGGTGTCCGAAACGCCGGTTGAAGAACCGTCCGACAGTGATCAACCCGTAGCCGATGCGCAGCCTGAAACACCTGCTGATGCGGGTGAAAGCGACGACGCCAGTGAAGATGACACAGATGGCGACAAAGACGACAGTGCCTCGGCTTCTGAAAAAGACGAAAGCATCGAATCTGTCGCTGATGAGGACGACAGTGATGATATCCGTCCGGCCCGCAAACCGCGTCCGCGTCGCTACAAGATCCAAGAAGTTATCAAAGTACGCCAAATCCTGTTGGTGCAGGTCGTCAAAGAAGAACGCGGCAACAAGGGTGCGGCCCTGACCACATATCTGTCGCTGGCCGGTCGCTACTGCGTCTTGATGCCAAACACTGCGCGTGGTGGCGGGATTTCCCGCAAAATCACCAACGCTGTAGACCGCAAGAAACTGAAAGAGATCGCCAATGAGATCGAAGTGCCGCAAGGCGCGGGTCTTATCGTGCGCACCGCAGGGGCCAAACGCACCAAGGCCGAGATCAAGCGGGATTACGAATACCTGCAGCGGCTTTGGGAATTGATCCGGGATCAAACCCTGAAATCGATCGCACCTGCGAAGATCCATGAAGAAGGCGACCTGATTAAGCGGTCGATCCGTGATTTATACAACCGCGACATCGATGAGGTGTTTGTGGAAGGCGAACGCGGCTACCGCAACGCCAAAGACTTCATGAAGATGATCATGCCGTCGCACGCCAAAAACGTGAAACGGTACGAAGACACATTGCCGCTTTTCGCCCGCTATCAGGTCGAAAGCTATCTGGCAGGCATGTTCAACCCGACGGTCCAGTTGAAATCTGGTGGCTACATTGTCATCGGGATCACCGAAGCACTCGTGGCGATTGATGTGAACTCCGGTCGCTCGACCAAAGAAGGGTCGATTGAAGACACAGCGCTGAAGACCAACCTCGAAGCGGCGGAAGAAGTCGCGCGCCAATTGCGTCTGCGTGATTTGGCGGGTCTGATCGTGATCGATTTCATCGATATGGACGAACGCCGCAACAACACGGCCGTTGAAAAGCGCATCAAGGACAAGCTGAAGACTGACCGCGCCCGTATTCAAATCGGCCGGATTTCCGGCTTTGGCTTGATGGAAATGTCGCGCCAGCGTCTGCGTCCGGGCATGATTGAGGCCACAACACAGCCCTGTGCGGCCTGTCATGGCACCGGTTTGATCCGTTCCGACGATAACCTCGCGCTCTCTATCCTGCGCCAGATCGAAGAAGAGGGCGTGCGTGCGCGGTCCAAAGAGGTGCTGATCAAGGCCCCGATTGGAATTGCAAACTACCTGATGAACCAAAAACGCGATCACGTCGCCCAGATCGAAGCCCGCTACGGCCTGTCTGTGCGGATCGAAGGCGACCCGCATTTGGTCAGCCCTGACTTCGCGATGGAGAAGTTCAAAACAGCGTCCCGTGCGATTGCATCAACATCTGTTCTGCCGACCCTTGATACGTCAATCATGGACAAGCTCGACGCAGAAGACGCAGCGGCTGCTGAGGCTGAGGAAGCCGCAATGCTGGCGAAAGACGCCGCCGAGCGTTCGAACCGCCCAGAAGGTGGTGGAGACGGAGAAGACGGTGAAGGTCGTCCAAAACGCCGCCGCCGTCGTCGTCGTCGCCGGAAATCCGGTGGTGGAGAGCAGCAAGCCGATGCGGAAAACGCGGATACATCATCAGACGAGACGGCTGATGCAGCGGCGCCTGAACAATCAGACGCACCCGCTGACGACGAAAAGCCCAAGAAACGCACCCGTTCGCGCGGTGGCCGGTCCAAAACGGCAGCGGCAAAGGCTGAAGATGGCGATGCAGTAACGGAAGCCGACGCAAGTGCAGAGCCAGAAGCGGCCGAGCCTGCGGCAGAAGAAAAGCCAAAGCCGAAGCGCCGCAGTCGCGCAAAGCCAAAGCCTGAGCCGGTAGAAGGCGAAGCGGAGGCAACTGAAAGTACTGAGACCCCCGAAGAGGCACCCAAGCCGAAACGCACCCGTGCCCCGCGCAAGAAGAAAGAGCCTGTTGCGACAGAAGCCGCAGCACCGGAACCGGTCGCAGAAGCAGCGCCCGAGCCAACGCCGGAACCCGTTGTCGTGGCAGAAGCTGTTGCCGAACCCGAGGCCGAGGCGCCTAAGAAAAAGACACGCCGCAAGGGCTGGTGGTCTTTGGGCAAGTAAGCAGTCCAAAATGAACTTCGAAAAAGGCAGGGCTGCGGCTCTGCCTTTTTTCGTGCTGCTACTTCTTTCGGATTACATAGGTCTGGTGCGTGCCATTATCGTCAACGCTGACCAAGGTATGACCGGCCTCGGTGCAAAAATGTGGAACGTCCACAATCGCCGCAGGGTCATCTGCCAAGACAGTCAAAGTGGCTTGCGACGGGATCGCCTGCAACCTTTTGCGCGCTTTCAGCACAGGCAATGGGCAAAGCAACCCGATCGCATCAAGTGTATTGGGATCATCCGTCATAAGGCTGTCCCATAAATACGATGTTACAGCCTGTCCACAAGGATGTGACCAATGGTTAGGTGACCTGACCCAATCAATGTCCTAAAGGTAGAGCTATGTTTGGAATTGATATTATTGACGCAGGGCTTCTTCCTGCCATGATGGTGGCCTTGGCTGCGGGTATTATCAGTTTCCTGTCGCCTTGCGTGCTGCCTATTGTACCGCCCTATTTGGCCTACATGAGCGGGGTCAGCCTGAATGACATGAGCGATGAAGCCATAGCCAAGCGCAAAGCAACAATTGCAGCGTTGTTCTTCGTGCTAGGCCTTTCTACAGTCTTCTTGTTTCTGGGCTTCACCGCGTCGGCTTTCGGTGCCTTTTTCTTGCAAAATCAAGAGCTTTTCGCCCAAATCTCAGGTCTCGTGGTGATCGTGTTCGGGCTGCATTTTCTAGGCGTTTTCCGTATCAAAATGCTGGATCAAGAGGCCCGCCTTGACGCAGGCGACAAGGGCGGATCGTCGTTCGGCGCCTACGTTTTGGGGCTTGCCTTTGCCTTTGGCTGGACGCCCTGCATCGGACCACAGCTTGGGGCGATCCTGTCGCTCGCCGCCGGAGAAGCTTCCGTGACGCGCGGAACGGTCCTGCTTGGGGTCTATGCGCTTGGGCTTGGTGTGCCGTTCCTGCTGTCAGCGATGTTCTTGACCCGTGCCATGGGCCTGATGAACCGCATCAAACCCTACATGCACCGGATCGAACAGGGTATGGGTATCTTGTTGATCGTGGTCGGACTGGCTTTGGTCACGGGCGCGTTCAGCACCTTTTCATGGTGGTTGCTAGAGAAATTTCCGGCCCTCGCCACCTTGGGATAAAGCCTTACTATCGCCCGAAATTCCCGCTACCTTTGCCAAAACGAGCAGAGGCATATGGTTGAAACAACCACAAATCAGGTGAAACGGCGCCGGGTGTTCTACATTCCGGGGTACGATCCCATGCCGCCGCGTCGGTACAGAGAGCTTTACCGGACTGAATCGAAAAGCCAATCAGACATAAGTTCCTACGACATCGCTTTGGCCCCCAAAACGGGCGGAGACGTCTTTGGCTGGACCGTAGAGGCTGACATTGATGGGCAGCAGGTGTCGTCTCAGATCGACGTTCTCGTGTGGTCCGATATCGTCAAGTCATCCATGACAGACTCGGTCGCCGGAACCTACAAAGACATGCTGCGCACGGCTTGGACCTACATCGGGTCAGGAGCGTTGTTTTCGCTGATGAAGTTGCGCAAAGGCCCTGTGATTGCCGCTTTGTATCCCATTGGAATGCTGATTTTGCAGCTTTTCATTGCTATGATCGTTGCCGTGTCACTCTATTCCTTTTTGGCCAGATTTACGGATTTCGGTCTTGTGAAACTGATCTTTGCGACACTCTGCTTTGTCGTCGGATATTGCATCCTCGAAGCCTTCAAACGGTTCGATGGCAAGTTCTTCGCCTACTACCTGATGCATGACTACGCGTATTCGGCCTCAACCAACGGGGCCAACCCGCCCGCGCTGGAAACCCGCATGACGCAGTTCCGATCGCTGATCGAAGCAGCATTACAAACGGATGCCGACGAAGTTCTTGTGGTCGGTCATTCCTCCGGTGCGCATCTTGGTGTCTCTATCCTTGCTGATCTGCTTCGCGCGGGCCCACAGCCCAAGCTCGCGTTTTTGTCCCTAGGGCAGGTGGTGCCGATGGTCAGCTTTCTGCCGGATGCGCACCGATTGAGGGCTGATCTCGCCTATCTCAGCACGCAAGATATGCCTTGGGTCGATGTGACCGCACCGGGGGACGGGTGCAGCTTTGCGCTGTGCGATCCGGTGGCGGTGACAGGCGTCGCACCTAATGCAAAACGCTGGCCACTGGTGTTCTCAGCCGCGTTCACGCAATCCCTGTCACCAGCGCGGTGGAAAGAGCTGCGTTGGAAGTTCTTTCGACTGCACTTCCAATACCTCTGCGCCTTTGACCGCCCAAAAGACTATGACTACTTCCAGATCACAGCGGGGCCGGTCACGCTTCGGGATCGGTTCAAAGACAGGGTGGCATCCAAATCGCGGATCGAAACGCCGGTAAACCGCTACACAGGGACAACCCCATGATCCCGCCAAAGCCCCCCAGCCGGTCAGACAACGTATCGCTTTGGCGCTACATGAAACTTTTCCGCAAAGACATTCTGTCCGCCCAACCCGAACGACTTTACAAAGCTTGGATGGCGGAATTCAAAACACCGTTTTTCAGATCATTCATGGTGAACGATCCTGACATTCTGAAAACTGTCTTGAACGAGCGACCTGATGATTTTCCAAAGTCTGATCGGATTGGCGAAGGGTTGAGGCCACTTCTTGGAAACTCGGTCTTCCTGACCAACGGCGAGACATGGAAACGCCAACGCCGGATTATTGATCCTGCGTTTGAGGGCGGACGCCTGAAAGAGATCTTCCCATCGATGCATGCCGCCGCAGAGGCTGCAGTGACGCGCATGGGTGATACACTAGGAGAGGTTGAAATCGAAGAAGCCACCAGCCACGCCGCAGCGGATGTCATATTCCGAACTCTGTTCTCGATCCCAATCGAACACAAACTGGCGCAGGATGTGTTCTCCAAGTTTCGCGAACATCAGCGCAGCCAGCCTATTCTAAACTTGGCAGCCTTTGTGCCGCTCCCCAAATGGATGCCGCGGTTCTTCCGGTCCAAAACCAAACAGACCGCAAAAGACATACGACACCTGATCACGCAACTGACCGAGCAACGACAAACCGAGATCGCCAACGGCACAGCACCCGATGATCTGGCCACCAAGATCATGACAACGGCCGATCCCGTGACGGGCGAAGTGTTTGAAACCGATGAAATGGTGGATCAGGTCGCGATCTTTTTCCTCGCTGGGCATGAAACAAGTGCCTCTGCATTGGCATGGGCGCTGTACTTGTTGGCCTTGTTCCCGGAGTGGCAGGAAAAGGTCGCTGCCGAAGCCGAAGCGCTGTCAGACAGCTTTTCGTCCGTGTCAAAGCTTAAACTGTCGCGGGACGTGTTTCGCGAGACCCTTCGGCTCTATCCACCCGTGCCGATGATGGTGCGCGAGGCATCCTGTCCAGAACAGTTTCGCAAGCGCGATGTGCCGACCGACAGCCAGATCGTCCTAAGCCCATGGCATCTGCACCGACACACGCGGATTTGGAACGATCCAGACGGGTTTGATCCGGCACGGTGGCAAACGGATGAGGGCAAAACATGTGCCCGCAAAGCCTATATGCCGTTCTCGACCGGTCCGCGGGTCTGTCCAGGGGCAGGGTTCGCGATGGTGGAAGGGCCATTGATTCTATCAATGCTCGTCAAACACTACCGTTTCGAAACAATAGAGGGCGAAACACCAAGACCGGTCGCACATTTGACCGTGAGGTCACACAATGGCATCCGCTTGCGCGTTGTTCGTCGCTAACATCTACACTTTGCGGCGCAGGTGTTCTATCAGCGCGGCAACATATGATTAACGCAGTTAGAGGTTCGATATGTCTTTTGAAAAAATGCTGACCCAAATGAAGTCAGGCGCGGGGTTCATCGCGGCTTTGGATCAAAGCGGCGGGTCGACACCCAAGGCACTGGCGCTGTACGGGGTCGAAGCGGACGCATATTCGAACGATGCCGAGATGTTCGGCGAAATTCACAAAATGCGCAGCCGGATCATTCTGGCGGATGATTTTACATCTGAGAAAGTCATCGGTGCCATTTTGTTTGAGCGTACAATGAACGAAACGATCAACGGCAAGCCCGTTCCGTCCTTGATGTGGAACGACCGTGGCGTGGTTCCGTTTTTGAAGATCGACAAGGGTCTTGAGGATCAAACCGGCGGTGTTCAGATGATGAAACCCATGCCGGGGCTTGAAGACCTGCTGGCACATGCCAAGGGTCTGGGGATTTTCGGCACCAAAGAACGTTCTGTCATCCACGAAGCGGACGCCGCTGGCATTGCAGCAGTCGTCGACCAGCAATTCGAAGTTGGCGCCATTGTGAACGGTGCAGGTCTTGTGCCGATCATCGAGCCTGAGGTGAACATCCATTCCGAAAGCAAGGCCGAAGCCGAAGACATCCTGAAATCCGAGATCATGCGCAACTTGAATGCCTTGCCGGACAGTGCGAATGTGATGCTCAAGCTGACCATTCCAGAACAAGCGAACCTTTATGCCGATTTGGTGGCGCACCCGCGTGTGTCGCGTGTCGTAGCCTTGTCTGGCGGCTATTCAACCGATGACGCCTGCGCGCGTCTGTCCAAGAACGACGGCATGATTGCCAGTTTCAGCCGCGCTTTGACCGAAGGGCTTAGCAAACAGATGTCCGATGCGGACTTCAACACGGCCTTGGGCAGCAACATCGACAAAATCTACCGCGCATCGATCTAAACCCGCGCGACCCAAACTAACAAAATGCCGCCTTTGGTCACACCGAAGGCGGCATTTTTGCTTTTAGCTGCATAAGCACGAAAACCCGAATGGCAGAGGCCAATCCGACATCGACATCCCGCTCCGCATCTACTTCGGCGGCCAATGCGTTGATCGGTTGACCGCGCGCCTCGGCTATGGCGCGAAACTCGTTCCAGAACAGGTCCTCCAAGGACACCGACGTGCGGTGGCCCTTCAAGGTCAATGACCGTTTAACGGGACGTCCGCTCATGGATCGCGCTTGTGCGCGTCAAGGCGTGTAACGTTCAACTTCTCGTTCGCCTGATCCGCCGCTTTCTCAACCTTACTGCGCCCATGGACAACTGCGTTTTCATCGGCACGGGCTTTGCGTGCCGACTTTGCGCGGGCCTTACGGGCTTTGTTCAGGTTGATCGGGGTGTTCACTTGGGCCCGATCATCTGCTCAGGGCGGACGACCTTGTCAAAGGTCTCTGCATCGACAAACCCAAGGGCAATCGCTTCTTCTTTCAAAGTGGTCCCGTTCTTGTGGGCCGTCTTGGCCACCTTGGTCGCGTTGTCATACCCAATCGTAGGCGCAAGTGCGGTCACAAGCATCAGGCTTTCTTTCATCAGCTTGTCGATGCGTTCCTCATTGGCCTGTGTGCCGACCACCATATTGTCAGTAAAGCTGCTGGCAGCATCGCCCAGTAATTGCATAGATTGCAGCACATTGTAGGACATCATCGGGTTATACACGTTCAGCTCAAAATGGCCTTGGCTGCCAGCAAACCCGATGGCTGCATCATTGCCCATGACATGGGCACAAACCATCGTCAGCGCTTCGGCTTGGGTCGGATTCACTTTGCCGGGCATAATAGACGAGCCGGGCTCGTTTTCGGGCAAGATCAGCTCGCCCAGACCGGAGCGCGGACCAGAGCCCAGCAAACGCATATCATTGGCAACCTTGAACATCGACGCGGCAACGGTTTTCAACGCGCCAGAGAACATGACCATGGCATCATGCGCGGCAAGGGCTTCAAACTTGTTGGGGGCGGTGACAAAGGGCAGGTCGGTGATCGCGGCAATCTCAGCGGCAATCTTTTCGGCAAAGCCTTTGCGCGTATTCAAACCAGTGCCAACAGCCGTGCCGCCTTGTGCCAACTCGTAGATATCGGGCAGGCAGGCCTCAACACGCTCGATTCCCTTGGCAAGCTGGTGGGCATAGCCCCCAAATTCTTGTCCCAAGGTCAGCGGCGTCGCGTCTTGGGTGTGGGTGCGACCGATTTTGATGATGTCTTTGAACTCTTCCGATTTGGCGGCGAGCGCAGCCTGCAACTTGCGCAATCCGGGCAGCAAGGTGTCGCGGGCCATCATGCCGATGCCAACGTGCATGGCGGTCGGAAACGTATCATTGGACGACTGACCCATGTTGCAATGGTCGTTCGGGTGCACAGGGCTTTTGGACGCCATCTGACCGCCCATCATCTCAATCGCGCGGTTAGAAATAACCTCATTGGCATTCATATTGGATTGCGTGCCCGATCCGGTCTGCCAGACCACAAGCGGGAAATTGTCATCATGCTTGCCGTCAATGACCTCTTGGGCGGCGGCCTGAATGTTCTTTGACAGATCGGCATCCAGATCACCAAAGGCTTCGTTTACGCTTGCAGCTGCCTTCTTAACAACACCCAAAGCGCGGACGATTGCGACGGGCTGCTGTTCCCACCCAATCGGGAAATTCATGATCGACCGTTGGGTCTGCGCGCCCCAATACTTGTCTGCGGGAACCTCAAGAGGGCCAAAGCTGTCGGTTTCAGTACGTGTGGCGGCCATAGCGGTCAGTTCCTTGATTGGTGGCAGTTTGCTATGCGTTCATAGCCATTGGGGCAGGCGGGTTCAATCACCCAGAAATGGGCAGCGATCCCGAACCAAGACTTTCCAAAAGCTACAATGCAAAGGCAGTCTGAACGGCGGCGGCGGACATATTGCACTGCAACACGCGCCTTGACTTCAATTCGACTTCAACAGCTGCGCCAAATCGCGCTACTTTCGGAAGCTGTCCAAGGAAACTACTTCGGCGTCCTTTGTGGGCGCATCCTCGTCTGTATCCGCCTTGGCGGCCTTGGGCTTCGGCTGAACTTTAATCGGCGCGTCTTCTTCCTCTGAAGCAACGTCTTCATCAACTTGCTCAAACCTCAGTCCGAACTCTACCGATGGATCCACAAAGGTAAGGATGGACTCGTATGGCACGTAGAGCGGCTCTGGCGCGTCCCCAAAGCTCAGAGAAACGGAAAAGCCGGTGTCTGTGACTTCCAGATTTTCGTATTCGTGCTGAATGACGATGGTCATCTCGCCGGGGTATCTGTCCGACAGCCAATCCGCGATTTCGACATCAGGGTGGTCGGTGTCAAAGGTGATGAAAAAGTGATGCGCGCCGGGCAGGCCGTTGACTTTGACATCTTCAAGGACCGATTGGATCAACCCACGCATCGCGTCATGCATCAGGTTTCCATAGTCAATTGTATCGGTCATCGAAAAACCCTTGGCTTGTGATGCGCGCTGAAACTGCGCGTTGCCTGACAACATAGGCGATTCCCAGAGAAACAAAAGTCACTGTTTTAGAGGTAGCCTGCCATCCAAAGGCCGCCTCCGATCAAAGCCATGATCGCGAGAACCTTGACCATGTTTTGCTTCAGTCCCAAAAGCAAACCTGCCGCGATTGCAGTTAAGATAACCGCTGTGATGTTAAGCGACGCAAAGTCGGGCCATACAAGGCCAATTGGGCCAAGTTCTAAAGTGCCAATACTGTCGAACAAGACATGCAGCGCGAACCAAAGGCTCAGGTTCAGGATAACGCCAACAACGGCAGCGGTGATTGCAGAGAGTGCTCCGGCGATGCGAGGTCTTGATGACAAAGCCTCAAGCGACGGGGCCGCCGCAAATATCCACAAGAAGCATGGAATGAAGGTGGCCCAAAGGGCTGTAAGTCCCGCCGCAATCGCCAGCCATATCCCGCCTGCGCCGTATCCAGCCAATAGGGCAACGAACTCGGTCACCAAAATCAGCGGACCGGGGGTCGTTTCTGCAAGCCCAAGCGCATCAATCATTTGACCGGTGCTGATCCAGCCGAAATCCTGAACCACGGTTTGGGTCATATAGGCCAGAACGGAATAGGCCCCGCCAAAGGTAACAACCGCGAGCGTTGAAAAGAAAAGATATATCTGGATCAGGAATGTATGCCCGATGGCCCAAAGCACCAGACCGGGGGCCAACCAAAGCCCGCCCCATGTGAGAACGGTTTGTGCCAATCCGGCAGCGCGAAAAGGCGGCGGCGCATGTGCGGGTGCTGCGGCTTTGGCCACGAAAGCGCCCCAGATCCCAGCCAGCAGCACGATGATCGGGAAAGGAAGACCAATTATAAAGATACCAACAAAAGACAGCGCCGCGATTATCCAAGCGGATGGCCCATGCAGCGCTTTGCCCGAAATCTTCAACAAGGCTTGAAGCACGATAACGATCACAGCGGCCTTGATGCCTGTAAACATCGCCTGCACGAGCGGCAGTTGACCGAACCAGACATAGCCCAAAGCCAGAAGCGCGATCACGAATGCGCCGGGAAGCACGAACAATCCACCTGCGATGATACCGCCGCGGACACCGTGCAGTTTCCAGCCTGCGTAGGTCGCAAGCTGCATCGCCTCGGGTCCGGGCAGTAACATGCACAGGGAAAGCGCGTGCAGGTAAGTCTCTTCATCCAGCCACTGCCGGTCATCGACCAGTTCTTTGTGCATCAAAGCGATCTGGGCGGCCGGTCCGCCAAATGAAAGCAGTCCGATACGGGCGGAGACGCGGGTCAGTTCGCGTAACGTCGGGCCGCTCATACTCCGCGGGTGCCCGGCCAGTCGTGTCCTTCACCTTGACCATCTCTGGCCCAACGATAAAGCGCATCGTATAGCGCCATGCCTGCTTCCAATTGCGCGTGGTCGTCTTTGAACTGACGCGACAGACCGATGCTAATTGCCAGAAGGCCAGCGCATTCCGGTGACAGGGTGTGGGTGTTTGTATCTGCGCCCCGTACAACAGTTGCCAGTGTGTTCAAGGCAGGGGTCGATAGGCCAAAGTCATCTATCATTGCATCGAAAGTGCACTTCTCGCCTCTGTGCGAATAGTGCGTGTCCTCAATGTCAAAGGGGATCGCTCCGAACTTTTCCGCGACCCCATCGACCTCGGCGGGGGCGACAAACAAGAACCTCGCGTTTGCATCGACAAACCGGCGGATCAGCCAAGGGCAGGCTATGCGGTCGATCTTCGGGCGATGCCGTGTGACCCAAAGCGACGCGCCGTCTGTCATAGGGGGCAGGGCGGCGGATGCCGTGCTTGGCGCGCCTTGGGTGCTGCGCCATCCGACCATGCCGCCCGACAGATATTCGGACTTCAATCCAGACGCGCGCAACCAGGATACAACGCCCTGGCTTAGCTTTTTGCCTTTTTGGCAGGCGATAACACTGGGGCGTCCTTGAAGACGATCAAGAAGGGCCGGCAGTTCGGTATGCGGATGCCGTATTGCACCGGGGATCACGTAAGGATCAGCCGCGTGATCTTCGTCAATGCAGACATCAACGATCACAGGACAGTCGGGTGTGCCGATCAATCGGGACAGTTGCGCGGGGGTAATTTCATTTGGGGCAGCCATGTGCATGTCTCCTCGTCAAAGGCCAACATACGAACTTCGGCTTTGCGCCTCACGGGGTGCTCGCAGTCGACCCCATAGGCGATTGGTGCGGTCAAATCTGGCGAATGTCAATCTCAATTGAACCCGACGCGAGGCTTAAAAGTCTTGCCACTGCCCGTGAGAAACAGATGCGTTCACGCGCATAGGTGCAGGTTCGCTGGGAATTGGGGTGGGTTCAGGCGGTGTATCCGCAACCACTTCAAAGGCTTCGGACGCGTCTGTGTTCTGGTCGATCCGTGCCCCACCAAACTGAGCCATCAGCGCCGTTAGCTTTTGAGCTTCTTGCGACAGCGTTTCGCCCAAGTTGTTGGAATTTTCGACCATACCCGCGTTCTGTTGGGTCACGCGATCAAGCTCGGTTACGCCGATGTTGATTTCAGACAGTCCAACCGCTTGCTCGCTTGAGCTGCTGGCCATTTGGGTTACCAGCGCCGCAATATGGTTCACCCGCGCGATAATTTCGGTCAGAACTTTGCCTGCATTGCCAACATGAAGCGTGCCTTGGGCAACATGATCCGAGCTTGAATGGATAAGGGTCGTAACTTCTTTGGCAGCATCCGAAGACCGCTGGGCCAAAGCCCGCACTTCAGAGGCAACCACGGCGAAGCCCTTGCCGGATTCGCCCGCACGGGCCGCCTCAACACCAGCGTTCAAGGCGAGAAGATTGGTTTGGAATGCGATGTCCTCAATCACGTCGGTGATCATCGCAATCTGTGTGGATGACTTTTCAATTTCGCCCATAGCGACGACAGCCTGTTTGACAACGTCACCGCTGTGTTCAGCGTCGGCGCGGGCCTGATCAACAGTCTTCTCAACTTCTTTTGCGTTCAAGGCCGAGGACTTTACACTTGCTGTCAGCTCTTCAAGTGCAGCAGCCGTTTGTTCAAGCGTCGCCGCTTGGTTTTCAGTGCGTCCAGACAAATCCTGTGTGGAGCCCGATATGCTTAAGGAGGTGCTTTCAATTGTGGAAGAAGACGTAATAACACCAGTCATTGCGGCTTCAAGCTGATCGAGGGCCGAATTAAAGTTCAGACGCAAAGCGTCATACTCTGTAGCGAGTTCTTGGGTGATACGGGCTGCAAGATTGCCGGCCGCAAGCTCTTCGAGCCCACCTGTAAGGGCGTCAACGGCCGCTTCTTGTTCCAAGCGGTCGGACTGTTGTTTGAGACTGACTTCATGCTCGCGTTCCATCGTTTTACGGAACACTTCCAAAGCTTGGGCCATTTGACCCAATTCATGTTTGGCTTCGGTGCCAATAATCGCAACGTCCGTACGCCCTTCGGATAAATCTTTAGTTTGCTGCGTGATTTTGCGAATTGGAACGACGATCCAACGAGATACCGTCAGCGCAGCGATAGTTGCGACCGCAATGGCGACTACACCGAGAACTGCGTTGAACGTGTTTGCCGAAGTTCCATAGGTCTTTCCCCGTAGCCCAGTCGATACTTGCTGCTCGGCAAACCCATCGGCAACAGCGTATAAGCGATCTTGAGCTTCTTTGCCTGCCAATTCGAGCTGACGGATGCGAATTTCGGAGTTTGAAGTTTGGGCAGCAACGACCAGTTCCAGTCTTTCCGCGAAAGCTTTGATGTTCGAAATTGTATTCTCGATCATAGTTTTTTCGGTACCGATAAAGGTGGCCTTTGCTGCGCGTTGCAAAACGTCTGTTGCGTTGGAAAGCTCTGCATTTGCCAAAGTCTGAGTGTCAGTTTGCGCGTCCTTTACAAATAGCAAAGCGAAATACCGCGCCATCGAAAAACTTGTTTTTGCGTCGGAGTAGAGCTTAATGCTATTGAGGTTTGCGTTCGATGCAGCCTCAGCCGAAAGTGACTGAAGCTGACCGTCGACCGCGTTTCCCAAGGAATAAAGTTCGGCTTCGAGAATCGACAGGTTTTTAACACCTGCGGAATATGCGTCTAAAGATTGCCCGAAAAGCGTTGCGTCGGTGATAGCGACGGACAAAACCTCCGAGTAGGTTTCAAATTCGGGTCTTTGCGCACTCTCGGTTGCCAGATCAATGACTTCTTGAAGATTGCCAACGGCAACTTCTATTGAGTTCTGGTCGCCAGTCTTTTGGTAGTCATAGACGGCAATCCGCGCTTGTGTGAAGTCTTCGAAAATGTCGGCCACAGCAGCTGCTTTGAAGGAAATTGTCAGAAGCTCGTCATACTTTGAAACCAGTTCCTGTCCGGATCGATAGGAGCTTAAAGAAACAGCCGCTACAATTGCAGTGACAACAAAAAATCCCAACCCGATACGAGCGGAAATAGAAATCGATTTGAGCATGAGGCACCTGCAAAAAGAGAATTTGGAACTCAATACGCAGATGGTCTTAAAAAGGAATGAAATGGCGCGACAGTTTCGGGCGATCAATGTTGACCACAGCGGATATTCAGCGGGTTTGGGAAAAGAAGAAGTGCAGGCTTCTGTTGCCAGGTGCCTGCGAACCCCGCCTTAAGCTGCAAAGCCTAAGGACTTAATTTTCGATATTAGGAACAGCTTACGCTGCTACTGCCATCGGAGCACGATTGTCATTTGCAATTGTACAGTTTTCGCCGGTAACGGTGGCAGACAGCCGAGACAAAGCTAACACCTTTAGACGTTCGTCGATCCTATTTCGGCCCCATGATCCTCAAATGAAGGATGTTTGGTGGAGCCGCCGGGTACCGCCCCCGGGTCCGATCCGCTTATTACGAGCGCGTTTATGTCCAT
>CAZWSE010000045.1:0-7005 GCA_964636575.1 uncultured Sulfitobacter sp.
GGCCAGCACCATGACCGGCATGATCATCTGTTGCAGTTGCACTTTGAAGGACGCCCAATCGGTCACCACATGGGTGGTGTCATAGATCGACGGGAACCAGCCCAAGTGGACCGAGAAGATCACGATGACCAGCACCCCTGAAAAGAACGGCGGGATCGAGAACCCGATCATTGAGATGAACGTGCCTGCTTGGTCAAAGACCGAATACTGTTTGTAGGCTGAATAAATCCCGATGGGCAGCGCGATCAGGATGCCCACGATATAGGACATGCCCACCACCCAAAGCGTTTGTGGCATCCGTTGTAGCACGATGTCCATGACAGGGCTGCGGGTCTGCCAGCTGATCACGCGCAGCTGACCTTGGTAGAGCGATGTGTCGGGCAGCCAGCCAAAGAGAAAGCTGTCGCGCGTCAGGTAGTCGATGAAAATCGACGGCTCTATGATGAAGAACTGGATCAGCCATTTGTAGTATTGCACGTGCAGCGGCTGGCCGAGGCCCAGTGCTTCGCGCATCTTTTGTTTGACTTCGGGCGGCACCGTCAGCGGCACCTGCGCCATCGGATCCCCCGGTGCGAGTTGTAGAAGGGAAAAGATAGCAAGGCTGATCAGCAGAAGCGTCGGGATAGAAAAGAACAGTCGCCGGATGGTGAATGTCAGCATTTATGGCGCCTTTGCAGATCGGTCTTTTCGGAAGGGTGGTGAGAGGATCGGGCGGAGAATGACCTCCGCCCGAAACGTTTTGCTTACTTGATGCGGTACCAGTCAGCTGCGTTCCATAGCTCGGAGTCCCATGTGTTCAGGACAACGCCGCCAAGTGTGACGGAGTGTGCAGATACACGACCACGATCGACCAAAGGTACAATGGTGTAGCTTTCGGAAGTCAGCATGTTGTTCAGCTTTTTGGCGATTTCACCACGCTTCTCAAGCTCGCCTGTGCGGGCCAGCTCGTCGAGCAAAGCGTCATACTCAGGATCGCAGAAGCGGTTGATGTTCTCACCCTGCCACTGGCTGGATGGCTTTGGCTCGTTGCCGCAACGATACGCCGACAGATAGGCCTGCGGGTCCGTGCCGTCGAAGTTGTTCGCATACATTTCAACGTCTGCGTAGAACTTCTGGAACGTGTCGGGCGATCCGGGATCACCGCCGAAGAAGACTGACGCATCAAGGTTGCGCAGCTCTGTCTCAACGCCGATCTGGCTCCACCAGTCTTTGATCAACGCCTGGAAGTCCTGACGGACGGCGTTGGTCGATGTCTGGTACAGGATCGACAGCTTGACGCCGTCTTTGTCGCGCACGCCGTCACCATCGGTGTCGGTCCAGCCTGCTTCATCCAGCAGAGCTTTTGCGCCTTCGATGTCTTGTGTCAGGCATTCTGTGTTGCCCGATGCATAAAGCGCAGGGGCAGGCACCAGATCACAGGTCGGACGACCCGCTTGGCCGTAGCCCACTTCGACCAGCAATGGACGGTCGATCGCCATGGAAAGCGCTTTGCGCACTTTCATGTCGGACAGGAACGGATGCGGTTCTGCAACCGTGGCCCGTGTTTCTGGCGGCAGGTCTGGCGACGGGTTGGTCAGGTTCATTTCCAAACGCTCAACCAAGGATCCGAATGCAGAAATTGGCACGCCTTTGCCGCCTTCGGCCATTTTGGCCAAGACGTCTGGTGCAAGCTGCATGTTCCAAGCGTAATCAAATTCGCCGGTTTCCATTACCGCACGACCCGCAGCCGTTGCATCACCGCCGCCTTTGAAGGTCAGCTTGGCAAACGCAGGCTTGGCCGGATCACGGTAATTCGGGTTGGCCGACATCTGGATCACGTCGTTCGGGCGGAAATCATCCACAACAAACGGGCCGGTCCCGATGGGGTTAAAGTTCGCTTCTGTACATTCGGGCGCTTTTGCACCGGTACAATCTGCAAACTGAGCCGCCTGAATAATCGGAGACTGCGCGCCCATGAACGGGCCATACGGGTTTGGTTGTGGCTGGTTGAACGTCACAGTCACGGTCAGATCATCAACGATCTCAACCGCGGTCACGCCATCAAACTTTGCGCCTTGTGCGCAGCCGCCATCGGGGTTCATGCAGTAATCTGCTGTGAACTTGACGTCTGCGGAGGTCACTGGCGAGCCATCGGACCACAGAAGGCCGGACTGCAATTTCCACGTGATTTGGGTCAGGTCCGCAGACACGCCGCCGTTTTCAACGGTCGGAATTTCTTCGGCCAGATAAGGCACAAGTGCGCCGTTTTGGTCGTAGCGACCAAGTGGTTCGATGACCAGCGATGCAGATTCGAGGTCTTTCGTACCGCCGGACAGATAGGGGTTCAGGATCGATGGCGCTTGCCAATAGATGATCTTGACCTCTCCGTCTGACCCACGCTCGGCCATGGCGGCCGGTGCGAATGCGGTGGCAGCAACTGCCCCCATAAGAAGGGTTCTGAGTTTCATTCTTCACTCCTTGTTGGACACGTGATGTGTCTCGTTGCGATGCAATTCTTGCATCCTATTTCTACTATAAGACGGAGCAGCGTCTGATCAGGTGTTCTCTAGCTGACACATGATCGACCTCGCCCCCCATAAGCGAATTTCACTATCGAAACAGAGTTTTGAGAAATTGCAAGCGTTGTCGCGGGCTTTTCGTGACGCAAGTGGGTTCAACTGCCCTTGGACGCAGCAATCATAGGCACTTTGATTTTTGTGACCATGCGTCGCTTTCAAATTCGCTTTCAGGCATTTGACACTGTGCGCATCTGAGGGATAGCGTCGCTGAAACGATTGCTGGGGGCGATACGCATGCTAGATCAGACACCAATTGCGCAGATTGATGGCTTGCGGGTTGAATTTCAGACCAAGGACGGCCCTGTTGTGGGCGTCGAGGACGTCTCTTTCGAGATCAATTCCGGTGAGACTGTCTGTGTTGTGGGCGAATCCGGCTCTGGCAAATCGGTGTCGTCGTTGTCCTTGATGCGTCTTGTCGAATATGGCGGTGGTGACATTGCAAACGGCAAGATGCTGTTCAATCGTGAAGATGGCGACAGCCTTGATCTGGCCGGCGCCAGCGTCGATATGATGCGCCATATCCGTGGCAATGAAATCGGCATGATTTTCCAAGAGCCGATGACCGCGTTGAACCCTGTGTTTACGGTTGGTCGCCAGATGACCGAAGGTCTGCGTTTGCACATGGGCCTGTCTAAATCGCAGGCCGAGGACCGTGCATTGGAGCTGTTAAAGCAGGTCCGCATCCCCGAGGCCGAGCGCCGTTTGCAGCAATATCCGCACGAATTGTCTGGTGGTATGCGACAGCGCGTTGTCATTGCCATGGCTTTGGCCTGCAAGCCCCGTTTGCTGATCGCCGATGAGCCGACCACTGCTTTGGACGTGACCATTCAGGCTGAAATTCTGGCCCTTATGGACCGTTTGAAGCGTGAAACCGGCACTGCCGTTATGTTCATCACCCACGACATGGCGGTTGTGGCCCAGATGGCAGACCGCGTTGTTGTCATGTTCCGTGGCAATAAGGTCGAAGAGGGCACTGTCGAAGAGATTTTTGAGAACCCGCAGCATCCTTATACCAAGGCGTTGTTGGCTGCTGTGCCCAAGCTGGGCGAGATGACAGGCACTGAAGTGCCCAGCCCGATGAAGTTGCTCGGCACCGAAGGCCCTGAACCGCAGCCAATTCAGGGCACCGACGAGGTATTGCTGACTGTCAAAGGGCTAACGACGCGTTTCCCCGTGAAGGGCGGCTTTTTCCGGCGCACCGTCGCCAATGTGCATGCTGTTGAGGATGTGTCGTTTACGATCAACAAAGGCCAGACCCTAAGCCTTGTTGGCGAATCCGGCTGCGGGAAATCTTCGGCGGGGCGGTCTATTTTGCGGCTGGTCGAGCCGACCTCGGGCCAGATCAAACTTGGCGAAACGGATGTGATGCAACTTGATACATCGGGTCTGCGCGATGCCCGTTTGGATATGCAGATGATCTTTCAGGATCCTTTTGCATCCCTGAACCCGCAGATGCAGTTGGCCGAACAGGTGGCCGAGCCGATGTGGAACTTCCCCGGGACCTTGCAAGCCGGTGAGACGATCCAGTCGCGCATTGAGATGCTGTTTGACCGTGTTGAATTGCCGCGCAGTTTCATGCGTCGTTATCCGCATGAGTTGTCGGGCGGGCAGCGCCAAAGGGTCGCCATTGCGCGGGCTTTGGCTTTGAACCCCAAGCTGATTATCGCAGACGAGGCTGTGTCTGCGCTGGATGTGTCTGTTCAGGCTCAAGTGTTGAACCTGATGATGGAATTGCAGGCTGAACTGGGCGTGTCTTATCTGTTTATCAGTCACGATATGGCCGTGGTGGAACGCGTTAGCCATCAGGTTGGCGTTATGTATCTGGGCCGTATCGTGGAACTTGGCCCGCGTGCGCGGGTGTTTGAGAACCCGCAGCATGCCTATACCCAAGCCTTGATGAAGGCCGTTCCGATCGCCGATCCGCGCAAGCGCAAGGACGAGCGGGATTTGAATTTTAAGCCGATCCCGTCGCCCATCCATCCGATCAGCTACGAGGCCGCCCCGTCTGTTTATGCCGAGGTCGAGCCAGGCCATTTTGTTCTGACCAGCGAGAGCGGATATTAAGGGAACCACCACATGCCAACCCGTTTGAGCCCCAAGGATATCATGTCAAAACTGGTGTCTTTCCCCACTGTGTCGCGGGATACCAACCTGCCGTTGATCGACTGGGTGGAGGAATACCTGACAAGTCATGGCATCACCGCGCATCGCTGGCCGGACCCTGACCAGCCCCATAAGGCGGCCTTGTTTGCCCATGTTGGTCCTGAGGTTGAGGGCGCTGTTGTACTTTCCGGTCATACCGATGTGGTGCCGGTTGACGGGCAGCCTTGGGATACGGACCCATTTGAGGTCGTTGAACGCGACGGGAAGTACTTCGGGCGCGGCACCTGCGATATGAAAGGCTTTGATGCCATTGCGATTTGGGGCTTGGTTGAGGCCCATTATGCGGGTGTGAAGCGTCCCTTGCAGCTGGCGCTGAGCTTTGATGAGGAAGTCGGCTGCACGGGCGCGCCGCCCATGATTAAGGCCATGCAGCCTATTTTGCCCAAAGGATCCGCCGTTATTGTGGGCGAGCCGTCTAATATGAAAGCGGTCACCGGCCACAAAGGCGGGCAGGGGTTCAAGACCCGTGTTGTTGGCTTTGAGGTCCATTCGTCAATCATGCACACAGGCGTTTCTGCGGTGCACGAGGCGGCCAAGCTGATTGTCTGGGCCAATGAGGTGAACACCGAGAACATGGCCAAAACGCCGAATGATATGGCGGCCATGTTTGACCCGCCCTACACGAACGCCCATGTGGGCACGATCCACGGTGGCACCGCGAACAACATTACGGCCAAGGAATGCACCTTTGTCATGGGCTTTCGTGTGGTGCCCGGTGAGAACCCCGCAGATTATAGGGATGCCTATTTCGCGAAGGTCGCCGAGGTTGAGGCCGGTATGAAGGCGGTGCATCCTGAAGCTCGCATCGAGGTGGAAACGCTTTTTGAAGTGCAGGGATTGCAGCCCGAAGAAAACGGTGAAGCTGAGGCACTGGTGCGGTCCCTGACGGGTGATAATGCAAGTCACAAGGTCAGCTACGGCACCGAGGCAGGGCAGTTTCAAGAGGCCGGATATTCAGCCATTGTCTGCGGGCCGGGCAGTATTGCGCAGGCGCATCAGCCGAATGAGTATATAGAGGTGGCTGAGTTTGAGGCCGGCGCTAAGTTCATGCAGCAACTGGTGCAGCGTTTGGCTGCCTAATAGGGGTTACATATGCCGATCAAGAACCGCCTTGCTGAAATGCATGCTGAAATCACCGGCTGGCGCAGGCATTTGCACCAGCATCCCGAGCTTTTGTTCGATGTGCACGAAACGGCTGCTTTTGTTGTTGAGCGGCTGAAGGAGTTCGGTGTCGATGAAATAACCGAAGGCGTTGGGCGCACGGGTGTTGTTGCTGTCATCAAGGGTAAGACCGATAGTGCGGGTCGTGTCATCGGCTTGCGTGCGGATATGGATGCCTTGCCGATTCACGAAGCAACGGGGCTGGACTATGCCTCAACCGTTGAGGGCAAGATGCATGCTTGTGGTCATGACGGACATACGGCGATGTTGCTGGGGGCTGCCAAGTATCTGGCCGAGACCCGCAATTTTGACGGCACCGCAGTGATGATTTTCCAGCCTGCCGAAGAAGGCGGCGGCGGTGGGCTTGAGATGTGTAAAGACGGGCTGATGGACCGCTGGAAGATTGACGAAGTCTACGGAATGCACAATGCGCCAGGGATTGAAACGGGTCAGTTTGCGATCCGGCCTGGTGCTTTGCTGGCCTCTGCCGATGAGTTCGAGATTGTTGTCACTGGCAAGGGTGGCCACGCTGCTACTCCCCATGAGGCCATCGATACGACCCTTGTGGCGTCCCAAATTGTTGTGTCTTTACAGTCCATTGTGGCCCGAAATGTGGACCCTATTCACCGTGTCGTGGTGACCGTTGGCACGTTCAATACCGACAGCAATGCGTCTAACGTGATTGCCCATTCGGTGCGGATGAAGGGCACGGTGCGCACGCTTGATCCTGTGTGGCGTACCCGCGGTGAAGAGCGTGTGCGTGCGGTTGCTGAGAACACAGCGGCTGCCTTTGGCGCGACGGCTGAGGTGATTTGGGACGCGGGCTATCCGGCGACGATCAACCATGATGCCGAGACCGTCTATGCCGCTGATGCGGCCCGTGCGGTGGCGGGCGCGGTCAATGACACGGTTGATCCGATCCTTCCGGCCGAAGATTTTGCCTATATGCTGGAAGAACGCCCCGGCGCCTATATGTTCATCGGCAATGGCGACACGGCCATGTGTCACCACCCGCAGTACAACTTTGATGACGATGCTATTCCGGCTGGGTGCAGTTGGTTTGTTGAAATGGTCGAGCAAAGGCTCGCGCAGAAACAGTGAGCAAAGGCTCGCGCAGAAACAG
>CAZWSE010000045.1:7105-20207 GCA_964636575.1 uncultured Sulfitobacter sp.
ATGGTCGAGCAAAGGCTCGCGCAGAAACAGTGAGCAAAGGCTCGCGCAGAAACAGGAGTGAGATATGCCCGTAAAGAACAGATTTGCCGAGCTTCAGGATGAGATCACCGAATGGCGTCGTGATATTCATGAGAACCCCGAGATATTGTTTGAAACGCACCGCACCTCTGCGCTGGTGGCGGAAAAGCTGAAAGAGTTTGGCTGCGACGAGATCGTGACCGGAATCGGCCGCACTGGCGTTGTTGGTGTGATCAAGGGTAAGGCCAATACTTCGGGCAAAACCATAGGCTTACGCGCCGATATGGATGCATTGCCAATTCATGAACAAACGGGGTTGGACTATGCGTCCAAGACGCCGAACGCTATGCATGCCTGTGGCCATGATGGACATACGGCGATGCTGCTGGGCGCGGCCAAGTACCTGTCCGAGACCCGCAATTTTGATGGCACAGTTGTGGTTATTTTCCAGCCTGCCGAAGAAGGTGGCGGTGGCGGTAAGGAAATGTGCGACGACGGGATGATGGACCGTTGGAAGATCGATGAGGTCTACGGGATGCACAACTGGCCGGGCAAACCTGTCGGATCTTTCGCCATTCGCCCCGGTGCGTTCTTTGCGGCGACGGACCAGTTTGATATCGCCTTTGAGGGCTTGGGCGGGCATGCCGCTAAGCCACAGGAAACCGTGGATACGACTGTTATGGCCAGCCATGCGGTCATTGCTTTGCAGACCATTGCCAGCCGCAATGCTGATCCGGTGGACAAAGTGGTTGTGTCCGTCACCAGCTTTGAGACGTCGTCAAAGGCTTTCAACGTGATCCCACAAGGCGTGCATATCAGGGGCACCGTGCGGACGATGTCGACCGAGATGCGCGATCTGGCGGAGAAGCGGATCAACGAGATTTGTGACGGTATCGCGGGTACTTTTGGCGGCAAGGTCGATGTGACCTATCACCGTGGGTATCCCGTGATGGTCAACCATGAGGAACAGACCGCCTTTGCAGCCGAAGTTGCCACGAAGGTGTCAGGGGCATGCGAAGAAGCGCCGTTGGTTATGGGTGGCGAGGACTTTGCCTTTATGCTTGAAGAACGCCCCGGTGCGTACATTCTGGTCGGCAATGGCGATACGGCGATGGTGCATCACCCTGAGTACAACTTTACCGACGAGGCTATTCCTGCCGGATGTAGCTGGTGGGCAGAAATCGTTGAAAACCGAATGCCTGCGGCCTGATCTTAAAGTTAAAACAGGCGGCAGTTTTTGCGTTTGTTTGACGCGATCTTCAGCCGCCTGTGTGGCTCATGTGGCGGGGCATTTGCCCGTCGATGCGCTGGCGTGAATAATCGAAATCGTGCCCTTTGGGTTTGCGACCGATGGCGCTACGGATCGCGTCTTCGAGCGGGGCATTGGATTCGCTGGCACGCAGAGGCGCGCGCAGGTCGGCCATGTCTTCTTGACCCAGACACATGTAAAGCTCGCCCGTGCACGTCAGCCGGACGCGGTTGCAGCTTTCGCAGAAATTATGCGTGAGCGGCGTGATAAACCCGATCTTCTGACCTGTTTCATTCAGTTGCACATAACGGGCGGGGCCGCCGGTGCGTTCTGAGAGTTCCGTCAGTGTGTAGTGTTCAGCGTAGCGCGCGCGCACATCGCTGAGCGGCCAATATTGATCGCGCCTGTCTTCGTTGCCGAGATCGCCCATTGGCATTACTTCGATCCATGTCAGATCCATATCGCGCGAGGCGCACCATTCGGTGATTGAGGTCAGCTCGGATTCGTTGAAATCCTTCAGCGCGACCGCGTTGATTTTGACCCGCAGCCCTGCTTTTTGCGCGGCATCAATTCCGCGCAGGACTTGGGGCAGGCGCCCCCAACGGGTGATGTCTGCGAATTTCTGTTCGTCGATAGTATCAAGCGAAATGTTAACACGACGCACGCCCGCCGCATAAAGATCATCTGCGAACCGTTCGAGCTGGCTGCCGTTTGTGGTCAGCGTCAGTTCTTTCAAGTCACCGCTTTCCAAATGCCGTGTCATGCTGTCGAAGAAGGTCATGATGCCTTTGCGTACCAAAGGCTCACCGCCTGTGATCCGCAGCTTTTCAACGCCGAGACCGATGAAGGTCGAACACATGCGGTCGAGTTCTTCCAGCGTCAGGAGCTCTTTCTTGGGCAAAAAGGTCATGTTTTCCGACATGCAGTACACGCAACGGAAGTCGCACCTGTCTGTCACAGAGACCCGAAGGTATGTGATGGCGCGGGCAAAGGGGTCAATCAAAGGTGCGGTCATGGGTTAATAGGTAAAGGTACGCCTAACCGCTCACAAGAGGTGATTGTGCGATTGAAGGGCGCTGCGGGCGCGGGTATGGTTGATCCATGAAAAAGATTGCTTTGCTGAGTGCGCTGGCCCTTTCGGGGTGCGGCGTGTACGACCGAGTGTTTGATCGCACGCCCGCGGACCCCTTGTTGCAGCCGCCGGTTGCGTCTGCTGAAGGGCAGTTGCGCCCCCAAAGTCGGCCTGTTGAGGGCGCTGTCGTGGCACCGCCGCAAGGCGCGCAAACTGCTGAACAATTTGACACGACCACCGCTGAACAGCGCACCGCCGCCACTGAGGCGCCCGCGTCATCGGAAGTGGATCTTGGGTTGACCATTGCATCGCTTGGATCACCTGCGGAGCCTGGGTTTTGGTTGAAGACGCCGCTTGTGGATCGTCAAGGTCCGGGCCGTGTGGTTTATCCGGCGACGGGCAAATCTGTGCAGGTTACATTGATCCCGATTGATGGGCCGAAAACCGGTGGCAGCCGATTGTCCTTGCCTGCGTTGCGTCTGATTGAAGCGCCTTTGACGGGCTTGCCAAAAGTGCAGGTTTTTGCCGGTAACGGATCAACCGGATAGGTTTTAAGTCAGGTACTTACCGGCTTCTTTTAATGCGAATGGTTTGAGCCCGCTGCCGTGCTTTTCTAGAAAAGCCGTGGCCCGTGGGACGTCGTGTTTTGACAGGTCCCGCACCCACCATGCGATTGCTTTTTGGATGAACCATTGTTGGTCTGGCACATAGCTTGCGGCCCAGCCGAGGATGCGGTCGCGCGCTTCTGCTTCGTCCGGTTTGGGATGGTTTTGCTTGGCCCATGGCAGCGTAATGACGAGCGCTGCGCGACGGGTCCACATGTGGTCTGAGGTTGTCCACGTCTCAATCAGATCGAGCCGC
This sequence comes from uncultured Sulfitobacter sp., assembly GCA_964636575.1. Classification (GTDB taxonomy): domain Bacteria; phylum Pseudomonadota; class Alphaproteobacteria; order Rhodobacterales; family Rhodobacteraceae; genus CAZWSE01. The sequence goes on from CAZWSE010000045.1 coordinate 10,306, forward strand.
GATGGATCCGCGATAAGCCGTTTTTGCCCCGCCATGCAGACGTGATCTGCGATGGCCCAACTGTCGAAATCAGGTGCCCATGATGTCAGAAGATCAAAGACGGCATCGTCTGGCCTTATGCGCGCTTGGGTCAGGACCTTGGCGGCGGCGAGGCGGGCTTCGAAGATGTTTGTTTTCCAAAGCCCTTCGGCCAATGCGATCCGCTGGGGCACGTCCAACGTGCGCCGCCACTGGGTTGTCATGTCATTGAGAACCGGATTTGGCACGCCCAGATAAACCCGATTGGCTTTGTGATAGGCGCGCGCACCGGCGGCACGGGTTGGGTCGGCCTTGGCTTCGATTTCTGCCAAGGCCTGTTCGGGTGTCATTCCACCGTCACCGATTTGGCGAGGTTGCGTGGTTGGTCCACGTCGGTCCCTTTGGCAACGGCTGTGTGATAGGCCAAAAGCTGCGCGGGAACGGCGTAGAGGATCGGCGCGATTGCATCGGGGACCGCGGGCATTTCGATGGTTTGCCAGACGCCGTCTTTGGCCTCTTCCAGACCTGCCGCGTCGGAGATCAGGATGACCTTGCCTTTGCGGGCCATGACCTCTTGCATGTTGGAGACCGTCTTGTCGAACAGGGTGTCGCGTGGGGCCATAACGATAACCGGCACGTGTTTGTCCACGAGCGCGATGGGGCCGTGCTTGAGCTCTCCTGAGGCATAAGCTTCGGCGTGTATATAGCTGATTTCTTTTAGTTTTAACGCGCCTTCGAGTGCGAGTGGATACATCAAGCCGCGCCCCAAGAACAGAACGTCACGGGCTTCAGACAGTTTGCGGCCTGCTGATTGCATTTGGCTGTTCATGTCGAGCGCGGTTGTAATCATGCTGGGCAAACCGCGCAGCGATGAGAGATGATCTTGCAGTTGTTCATCCGTCAATTCGCCGCGGTCCGAGGCTGCTTTGAGCGCCAGCAGGAATAAAACGGTCAGCTGGCATGTGAAGGCTTTGGTCGAGGCCACGCCGACTTCGATGCCTGCGAGGATCGGCAGGGCCAGATCGCTTTCGCGCGCGATTGAGCTTTCGGGTACGTTGACCACGGATACGATTTTGTCTGCTTTGCCTTCGCAATATCGCAGCGCGGCCAGTGTGTCTGCGGTTTCGCCGGATTGGCTGACGAACAGAGCGACTGTGTTGGCCGTGATGGGCGGTTCGCGGTAGCGGAATTCGGAGGCCACATCGACCTCAACCGGCAGGCGTGCGATCTGTTCGAACCAGTATTTGGCCGTCACACAGGCGTAGTAGGCGGTGCCGCAAGCGACCATTGTGAGGCGTTCGATCTTGGTGAAATCAATGCCGGGGTCAGGCAGGCTGATGCCGGATCCTGCGCCAAGGTAGTGCTGCAGGGCTTGCGCGATCACGGTTGGCTGTTCCGCGATTTCTTTGGCCATGAAGTGTTTGTGACCGGCTTTGTCCACCCGCGCGCTGTCGATTTGGATGGTTTTGACGGGGCGATTGGCCAGCGTGCCGTTTTCATCCCGAATTTCCATCGTCTTGCGGGTGATCACGGCGCGGTCGCCTTCGGCCAGATAGGTGATCTGGTCGGTCAGCGGGGCAAGCGCGATGGCGTCGGAGCCCACGAACATTTCGCCGTCTCCGTGCCCGATGGCCAGAGGCGAGCCTTTGCGGGCGACGATCAGCAGGTCGTCTTCACCGTCAAACAAGAAGGCGAGCGCGAAGGCGCCGTGCAGTTTGTCGAGCGTTTTGTTCGCGGCTTCAACGGGCGTTGCACCTTCGTTGATGAAGTGATGGGTCAAGAGGGCCACGGCTTCAGTGTCTGTTTCCGTCTGCGGTGTGATCCCGTGTTCCGCAAGTTCTGCCCGCAACTCGCGGAAGTTTTCGATGATGCCGTTGTGTACGACAGCCACCGGACCTGACTTGTGCGGGTGTGCGTTTTCAACCGAAGGGCCACCGTGGGTTGCCCAGCGGGTGTGGCCGATGCCAGCCTTACCGGCGAGCGGTTCGTGCACCAGCAGATCAGACAGATTAACCAGCTTGCCCACAGCGCGGCGGCGGTCGAGCGTGCCGTCATTGATGGTGGCAATACCGGCACTGTCGTAGCCACGGTATTCAAGCCGTTTGAGCGCCTCAACCAGGATGGGAGCCGCTTCGTGATTTCCTAAAACACCAATAATTCCGCACATTTATGAAGCGTCCTTTATCTTCTTGGCCTTCTGGGCCTGTAGCATTTTGAAGTACTTTTCGGCGCGATCTTCTTTGACTGTCAGCTCGGCGCGGGACACGGCGATTGACCCGTCTGGCACCTTTGCTTTCGCTGGTATGATGGATCCGCTTGCTGTGATTGCTCCGGCCCCGATTGTGACGGGTGCGATGAGCATTGTGTTAGACCCGATGAAGGCATCTGGCCCGATCGTCGTCAGATGTTTCATCACCCCGTCATAGTTGCAGGTGATCGTGCCTGCGCCGATGTTTGTTCGCTCGCCCACCTGCGCGTCACCGATGTAGGACAGGTGGTTTACCTTTGCGCCTGCCGCGATGGTTGCGTTTTTGATTTCGACGAAATTGCCGATGTGTGTGTCTTCTTCGAGCACCGCATCAGGGCGCAACCTTGCATATGGCCCGACGGTCGCACCGCGCGAGATATGGCACCCTTCGAAGTGCGAAAAGGCCCGCAGCGTCGCGCCGTTTTCGACCGTTACACCAGGGCCGAAGACCACGTTGGGTTCAATCACCGTGTCCCCGCCAATGAAGGTGTCATGGGCGAAGTAGACCGTATCGGGGGCCATCAAGGTCACGCCGTTTTCCATCATCTCAATGCGCTTGCGGGCTTGAAAGGCGGCGTCGGCCTGAGCCAGTTCAACGCGGGAGTTTACGCCGAGCGTTTCAGCCTCTGGGCAGGTGACGGCGGTCGCAGACAATCCTGCCGCTTGGGCAAGACCAACGATGTCGGTCAAATAGTATTCGCCTGCCGCATTGTCGTTGCCGACTTGGTCGAGCAGTTCAAACAGGGTCTTTGCATCAGCGGCAATAACACCTGAATTGCAGAGTGTTATGGCGCGTTCTTCATCTGATGCGTCTTTGAATTCGACAATCCGTTCCAGCTTGGCACCGTTCAGAACCAAGCGGCCATAGCGGGCGGGGTCTGCGGCTTCAAAGCCTAAAACAACCACATCATGCTTTTGGCGTGCGTCGATCATCGCGGTCAGGGTGTCAGAGGTGATCAGCGGCGTGTCGCCATAAAGGATCACGACGTCTCCCTCGAATCCTTTGAGCGCGTCGCGGGCCTGAAGCACGGCATGTGCGGTGCCCAGCTGTTCGGTTTGTAACACGACCTCGGCTTCGGGATGGTAGCTGGACAGGACCTTTGTGACCTCATCCGACCCGTGGCCTGCCACAACAACAGCGCGCGCCGGATCAAGGCTGAGCCCAGCCGACATCGCGTGTACAAGCATCGGCGCATGCGCGATTTTGTGTAGAACCTTTGGCAAGTCCGATTTCATCCGTGTGCCTTTGCCTGCGGCGAGGATGACGAGGGCGGTGCTCATATGTGTTTTTCTCTGTTATTCGGTCGAGCGCCGTTTTATCCGGTTGCAGCAAGGACGCAAGCGCGGCAGCCATCAAACAAGGTTGCGCTTTGCAACAATGGCGGCAAAGCCACGCTTAAAGGGGGCGCGATGCGCAGTGTTATTTTTGATCTCGACGGGACTTTGGCCGACACCAGCGGCGATCTGATCGCGGCTGCGAATGTCTGTTTTCGGGATATGGGGGCGGGCGACATGCTTGACCCTGCCAAGGACGCCGGAACGGCTTTGCGCGGTGGGCGTGCGATGTTGAAACTGGGTCTTGGCCGGATGGGCCGCGCCACCGACGCGGCTGCACTTGATCACTATTACCCTGTTTTGCTTGAAGCTTACGGTGCTGCGATTGCGGTTCACACCGTGCTGTACCCCCGCGCGATGGAGGCCGTAGAGTCATTGAAAACAATGGGTTACAGGGTGGGTATCTGTACGAACAAACCTGAAGGACTTGCCGAAACCCTACTGCGTGAACTGGCCGTCCGCGATGCGTTTCATGCCATGTTGGGGGCGGATAGCCTGCCCGTGCGCAAGCCTGATCCCGAGCATCTGTTTGAGACCGCACGACGTGCCGGAGGGGCGCCTGATCAGTGCATTTTGATCGGTGACACCGCGACGGATCGCAACACCGCAAAAGCGGCTGGCGTGCCGTCGGTATTGGTTACCTTTGGGCCTGCGGGTGGCGATATGGCAGCGCTGGAACCCGAGGCCTTGTTGAGCGACTACGCTGATTTGCCCGCATTGGTCGAAGAATTGATTGGTCGCAATCCGTAGGCAAAGAGCTTTGCGGCCTGAGATTGTTCAGTCCCGAGGCCGCGCTGCCGCTTGACGTGAGTGCGTTTGCCCCGCACACAACCTTTATGACAGAGAAATTTACCGGCAGTTTTACCCAACAAGAACCTATCCCTGAAGCAGGCATTGAGGCCGCTTTGGCGGTTTTGAACCACGGGCGGCTGCACCGGTACAACACGGCCCCTGATGAGCTGAGTGAAACGGCTTTGCTCGAACAGGAGTTTGCGGGGATCGTTGGGTCCAAATTCGCGCTTGCTGTTGCGTCGGGTGGGTATGCGATGGCCACCGCTTTGCGCGCTTGTGGTGTGACGCATGGCGATGCGGTGTTGTCCAATGCCTTTACCCTTGCCCCTGTCCCCGGCGCGATTGCGGCCGTCGGCGGGGTGCCTGTCTTTGTGGGTGTGACCGAAGATTTGACGATTGATCTTGAGGATCTGCAGGCCAAGGCCGATCAGGCGTCCTATTTGTTGCTAAGCCATATGCGCGGGCACATCTGCGATATGGACCGTCTTATGGCGATCTGTGATGCCGCTGGAATTACCGTGATTGAGGACTGCGCCCATACCATGGGGGCGGCTTGGAACGGGGTTCCGTCTGGTCGGCACGGCGCTGTGGGCTGTTATTCGTGCCAGACCTACAAGCATGTCAATTCGGGCGAAGGCGGGTTTTTGGTAACCGATGATCCCTTGATTGCGGCCAAATCTGTGATGCTGTCTGGGTCTTACATGCTGTATGAAAAGCACTTGGCGGCCCCTGATCCGGCGGTTTTTGAGCAGGTGAAGTATGTCACCCCGAACATTTCGGGCCGTATGGACAATCTGCGGGCAGCCATTTTGCGCCCTCAATTGAAGGATCTAGACGCGCAAGTGGACCGCTGGAAAGCGCGGTATGATGCCTTTGAATCTGGTTTACGTGAGACGCCTGGCCTGACCGTGATTGACCGCCCCGCGAAAGAAACGCTTGTGGGGTCATCATTTCAATTCCTGCTTCTGGATTGGACGTCTGACAAAGTGACAGAAATTGTCAGCCGCTGCGCCGCCCGAGGTGTTGAACTGAAATGGTTTGGCAAAGCAGAGCCTGTGGCTTTTACCAGCCGCTATGACAGTTGGCGGTATGCGCCGTCTGAGCCGATGCCCAAAACGGACCGTATTCTGGCGGGTATTGTGGATATTCGTGTGCCTTTGACCTTTTCGATCGAGGATTGCGAATTGATTGCGCGGATCATTCGCGCGGAGGTCGGCGCTGTTTATCAAGCGGATTGATTCAAAGGCGTGTCCTTAGGGGCGCATTACTACTGTCTAAATGGCGACCGGATTGGGTGCAGCTGTTCGCCACTGCAGTCGCAAAGTCTTGACCCACGCAGGTCTGCGCTCTAGTATATGAACAAGTGTTCAATAAATTTCGGAGCCCCAGCGATGTTCAATGCTTCTATGACCTTTGATCTTGGTGAAGACGTGAATGCCCTGCGCGATATGGTGCATCGTTTTGCGCAAGAGCGGATCAAACCGATTGCGGCTGAGATTGATGACACCAACACATTCCCCGAACCGCTGTGGCGCGAAATGGGGGAGTTGGGCTTGCTGGGGATCACCGTCGATGAGGGCTATGGCGGCGCTGGAATGTCATATCTGGCCCATGTCATCGCGGTTGAGGAAATCGCCCGCGCCAGTGCTTCTGTGTCGCTGTCATATGGTGCTCATTCCAACCTGTGCGTGAACCAGATCAAGCTGAACGGGTCTGACGAGCAAAAGCAGAAATTCCTGCCCAAATTGGTGTCTGGTGAGCATGTCGGCGCCTTGGCGATGTCTGAGGCTGGGGCTGGCAGCGATGTTGTCTCAATGAAGCTGAAGGCTGAAAAGCGCAATGGATACTATAGGTTAAACGGCAACAAGTATTGGATTACCAATGGTCCCGATGCCTCGACCTTGGTGGTGTATGCCAAGTCTGATGCGGATGCTGGGTCCAAGGGGATCACTGCGTTCTTAATCGAGAAAACCATGAAGGGTTTTTCCACCAGTCCTCATTTTGACAAACTGGGCATGCGCGGGTCGAACACGGCAGAGCTGATTTTTGACGACGTTGAAGTGCCCTTTGAGAACGTGCTGGGAGAAGAGGGCAAGGGCGTGGCCGTGCTGATGTCTGGCCTTGATTACGAACGCGTCGTGCTGGCCGGCATTGGCACTGGCATTATGGCCGCCTGTTTGGATGCGATTATGCCTTACATGGCCGAGCGCAAACAGTTCGGGCAGCCCATTGGTTCGTTTCAGCTTATGCAGGGTAAGATGGCGGATATGTATACGGCGATGAATTCCGCCCGTGCCTATGTGTATGAAGTCGCCAAGGCCTGCGACCGTGGGGATGTGACCCGTCAGGACGCGGCCGCCTGCTGCCTTTATGCGTCCGAGCAGGCGATGGTGCAGGCGCATCAGGCTGTTCAGGCGATGGGTGGGGCAGGCTATCTGAACGATTCCCCCGTGGGGCGCTTGTTCCGAGATGCCAAGCTTATGGAAATCGGTGCAGGCACCTCTGAAATCCGGCGAATGTTGGTGGGCCGTGAGATGCTCGGGTCGATGGGGTGATTTGTCATGCGTCCGATCACGATTGCGGCTTTGGCCCTGTGCGGCTGTGCGATTGTGTTGGGTCTGACGTTTGGACAAAAAGCATCGAAACTGTCAGAAACCGAAGTCATCAACGCATTTGCGGCCCGCTATGTCGCGGAGACAGGCGGACAGCCGACCGATTGCGTCGCGCGTCCGAGTGCACGTTCGGGTGTTTGGATCGTCGTGACATGCGCGCAGGGCGATATACAGCGCAGTTATGCGGCGGATTTCCAAGGTCGGCAGATTTCGGTTCCCTTGGCGGGACCGGAGACCTGAGCTGATGCTGATCCGAGCCCCCTATGACGCAATGTATCGGTCGTACCAATGGGATTTGCCTGACCGTTTGAACATGGCCGCCCAATGCCTTGGGGGCGATGCGGATGCTGTGGCGATCGTGGATCTGACAGGGGATGCCCGGCGTGATGTGACGGTGGGTTTGCTGAACAAGATGGTCGATGCCTTGGGTGTTGACTTGGCGCATATTCCCGCTGGAGCGCGTATTGGCGTGTTGCGCAGTCAAGATCCTTGGACGGCGGCTGCGCATCTTGCGATCTGGAAAAAAGGCGCGATTTCAGTGCCTTTGTTCAAGCTCTTCAAGCAAGATGCTTTGCGTGTTCGGATGGACGATGCGGGCGTGTCATGCGTGATCACTGATGTCGATGGTGCTGCGATGGTCGGTGATCTGGCGTTGGTGCCGGATGGGTTGTCGATGGATGTCGCTCCGCAGCCTTTTGCCGATACTGGGCCGGATGATCCAGCGGTTTTGATCTATACCAGCGGCACGACGGGGCCGCCGAAAGGCGCGCTGCATGGGCACCGTGTTTTGACTGGGCATTTGCCCGGCGTTGAGATGAGCCATGATTTTCTGGGGCAAGAGGGCGATTGCCTTTGGACCCCTGCGGATTGGGCCTGGATCGGTGGCTTGTTTGATGTGCTTATGCCGGGGCTTGCCTTGGGGGTGCCTGTCGTTGCGGCCCGAATGGCGAAATTCGACCCTGACAGATGTTGTCAGATTGTCAGAGACGGCAATGTGCGCAACGTGTTCTTTCCACCGACGGCGTTGCGGATGCTGAAAGCAGCGGATGCGCGGATTGAGGGATTGCGCAGTGTTGCCTCGGGCGGCGAGCCATTGGGCGCGGAAATGCTGGCTTGGGGCAGGGATGCCTTGGGTGTGACCATCAACGAATTTTACGGCCAGACCGAGTGCAATATGGTTGTGTCGAGCTGTGCTGCGCTTGATCCGCCGATGCCGGGCGCGATGGGGCGTGCTGTGCCGGGGCATGAGGTGGATGTGATTGATGATTTGGGCCAACCCACTGAAGATGAGGGGGATATTGCTGTCAAACGCGGGTCGGCCTCTATGATGTTGGGGTATTGGAATAAGTCTGAAGAGACCTTGCAGAAGTATCGTGGTGACTGGATGCTCACGGGTGATCGCGGGCTGCGGGATGGCGCGCATATCCGGTTTGTGGGGCGCGAGGATGACGTGATTACCTCCGCCGGTTACCGGATTGGTCCTGCCGAGATCGAGGATTGTTTGCTGACCCATGAGGCCGTCGCAACCGTGGGTGTTGTAGGCAAGCCCCATGACATTCGGACAGAAATTGTCAAAGCCTATGTTGTGCTGAAAGAAGGCGCTGTGGCGACTGAGGCTGACTTGCAAGCCTATGTGAAAGACCGTTTGGCCACGTATTCCTATCCGCGTGAAGTCTCGTTTTTAGAAGCGCTTCCGATGACCGTGACGGGCAAGGTGATCCGGCGGGAATTGAAGGCGCGTGCTGTGGCGGAGGTTAAGGTATGCTCATGAGAACTTACCGAAAAACTTGTAACATTAGATGCCCCAATTGCGTTCACTTGCAGCCGTTGTTCTTGTTGAGCTTTACGTTCAAGCCAGCCTCACATGGTTTTTCGGCAAATGAATGGGCGATGTGTCCCAATTGCCAAGCCAAGCTCAAGTTTGTTCCGCGATATAGTTTACTCGTGACGGCTGGGCTGTTGTGGATCGGGTTTGTTTCGTTTGGATTGCTTTTGTGCCTGCCATTATCGTTCGGTTTTGTGGCCCTTTTAGAATTCATGGGAAACACGGCCGTTTTGTTTTTACCGCTCTTTCTACTTGTTTTTGTCTTCGGCCAAGCTGTTTGGACGCGCGTTTACAGCCCAATTTACCGAGAAGTTATTGCCGTATGAAACAAGCCGACAATCTTCGATATGGGCAACGTTCTCGGGCTGCTTTTCAATATGCCGATTGCAAAGCGCGATATGGCTTGCGGAAAGATGGAACAACCCGAAGCATGATAAGCGCAGACTTCTATCTGACTATGACGGCGCAGCGGGCGGTTGCTTTGCGGGATATGAGGGGAGGGTGAGGGGAATGAGAGTTGTTTTGGTCGTGTTTTTTGCATTGTTTAGCGTTGCAGCCAAAGTTGCGAACGCTGATCCTGTTGCTTGGGTGGATCGGTGTTTTGAGAAGGCGTGGAGTATGGGCCAGCCGTCGTCAACGTTTTCAAGTGTGCGCGCCGAACAAGAGTGCATCGAAATCATCGTGAGTTATTGTGCTTTCGACGACAACGCGGACGATTGTTTTAGCAGTTTGTCACAGGAATTTGAGGCGCGTGCGACAAAAACAATCGAGCGATTGCCTCAAATAATCGAAACAGATGATGGCTTAGATGTTGCAGATAAGATGAACGCGCAACAGCAAGATTTTCTTGCGCGTATTGAGGAAGTTTTCAAATGCCAGCAAAAGGAAGAAAAGGACCAATGCAAGGCAATGCGGGCACTTTCCAAGTTTACTTTGGCACGATTGAACGCTGAATCGATCACCAAAATTGAGGATCCGAAATGAAACTCACCTCCCAAGCTCTCCCGTCTTCTGATGCGTTCAAAACCAATGTGAAGCTCCACTTGGAGGCTATTGAGACCGTATCCCAAGC
>CAZWSE010000045.1:20307-26589 GCA_964636575.1 uncultured Sulfitobacter sp.
CGTTCAAAACCAATGTGAAGCTCCACTTGGAGGCTATTGAGACCGTATCCCAAGCCGCTGAGGCTGCCGCCCTTGGCGGAGGTCAAAAATCCCGTGATCGGCACATAAGCCGTGGCAAGATGCTCCCCCGTGAAAGGGTGGCGAACCTGTTGGATCCGGGCTCTCCGTTTCTCGAGATTGGCGCGACGGCGGCCCATGGATTGTATGATGGCGCTGCCCCCTGTGCTGGTGTCATTGCGGGCATTGGTCATGTGCAGGGCCTTGAGGTCATGGTCGTGTGCAATGATGCCACCGTGAAGGGTGGCACTTATTATCCGATGACCGTCAAGAAGCATTTGCGCGCTCAGGAGATTGCTGAAGAGAACCATTTGCCTTGCATTTATCTGGTCGACAGTGGCGGTGCGAACCTGCCCAATCAGGATGAGGTGTTCCCTGACCGCGATCATTTTGGCCGGATTTTTTATAATCAGGCGCGTATGTCGGCTAAGGGTATTCCGCAGATCGCTGTGGTGATGGGGTCTTGCACCGCTGGCGGCGCTTATGTGCCGGCTATGTCGGATGTGACAATTATTGTTAAAGAGCAGGGCACGATCTTTTTGGCCGGTCCCCCATTGGTGAAGGCGGCCACGGGTGAGGTTGTCTCGGCCGAGGATTTGGGCGGCGGCGATGTGCACACCCGATTGTCTGGCGTTGCTGACTATCTGGCGGAAGACGATACCCACGCGCTGGCTTTGGCGCGGCGTGCTGTTTCGCATTTGAACCGCAGCAAACCTAAAACTGTGGAGTGGGCAAGCCCTGAGGAACCTGCCTATGATCCTGCCGAGATATTGGGCGTTGTGCCTGCTGATCTGCGCACCCCATATGATATTCGCGAGGTTATTGCCCGTGTTGTTGACGGGTCCCGTTTTGATGAGTTCAAGCCCCGCTTTGGCGAGACGCTTGTGACCGGATTTGCCCATGTCAAAGGCTGCCCTGTGGGGATCGTTGCCAACAATGGTGTGCTCTTTTCCGAGGCGGCCCAGAAGGGGGCCCATTTTGTCGAGCTGTGCAGTCAGCGCAACATTCCATTGGTGTTCTTGCAGAATATCACCGGCTTTATGGTGGGCCGTCAGTACGAGAACGAGGGCATTGCCCGTCATGGGGCCAAGATGGTGACGGCTGTTGCCACCACTTCGGTGCCGAAGGTGACGATGGTTGTGGGTGGCTCTTTCGGCGCGGGCAATTATGGCATGGCGGGCCGTGCCTATCAGCCGCGTTTTATGTGGTCCTGGCCCAATTCCCGTATATCCGTGATGGGTGGTCCGCAGGCAGCTGGTGTTCTGGCCACTGTGAAACGCGATGCGATTGAGCGTGGTGGTGGGGCGTGGTCTGCTGACGAAGAAGCCGCATTCAAGCAGCCGACCATTGATATGTTTGAGGAACAATCGCACCCGCTTTATGCCTCGGCCCGTTTGTGGGATGACGGTATTATTGATCCGCGCAAGGCCCGTGATGTGCTGGCTTTGTCTTTGTCTGCTGCCCTGTGCGCCCCTATTGAGGAGACACGTTTCGGCGTGTTTCGGATGTGATGACCGAAGCTGAGGCGCTGGCCCTATATTCAGGTTCTGTGTCGTTCAAATTTGGCGACAGTGCCGCGCTGAACGCTGAAATTCTGGCGCTTGTGTTGTCTGGTATGAAGACCGTTACCTGCGATGCGCTTGTGAATTTTGAGGCCCGCGGCGAGCCTGTGCCTGTTGTGGGCCGTGTGGATATTGCTTTGAATTGGGCCGGTCGCCCTGTTGCGGCTGTGCGCACCGTTGAGGTTTTGCATGTTCCCTTTGACCAGATGTCGGAAGGCTTGGTCACTGATCAGGGCGAGTTCCGCGATCTTGCAGACTGGCGTCGTGGCTATGAGGCCTATCTGACCCGTGCCGGTGTCTTTGCCCCTGATGTCGTGATGCTGGTGGAGCGGTTTGAAGTGGTCGAGGTGTTTTGACATGGCGGGCTTGATCCAAAGGCGCAGGGCGCTGCCCTGCACGACATTATCAGATTTGTCTTTGAGTGCTTTGCCGGGGGCCAGCCCCCGGACCCCCGAGGTATTTGACCCAAGAAGAAGCATGGACGTCGAGGAGGTTTGCGGATGTTCAGATCAATACTGATTGCCAATCGTGGCGAGATTGCCTGTCGTGTGATTGAGACCGCCCGTGCGATGGGTGTGCGCACTGTTGCCGTCTATTCCGACGCTGATGCTTCTGCGTTGCATGTCGAGATGGCGGATTTGGCTGTTCATATCGGCGGCAGTGCCCCTGCCGAGAGCTATTTGCGCGGCGATGTTATTGTTCAGGCGGCTTTGGACGCTGGTGCTGAGGCCATTCACCCGGGCTATGGGTTTTTGTCCGAGAACCCCGATTTTGTAGAGGCCGTGCAGGCGGCCGGTTTGGTTTTTATCGGCCCTGACCCCGACGCCATTCGTGCGATGGGGTTGAAAGATGCTGCCAAGGCTTTGATGGAAGAGGCCGGTGTGCCTGTGGTGCCTGGCTATCATGGTGCGGATCAGACCGGTTTGGCCGATCGTGCCGCCGAGATTGGGTATCCCGTTTTGATTAAGGCTGTTGCCGGTGGTGGTGGTAAAGGCATGCGGTTGGTTGAAGAGGCGGGGGCTTTTGACGCTGCTTTGGCCTCTGCCCGATCAGAGGCGCAGACCGCCTTTGGCAATGATGCTGTGCTGGTTGAAAAATATGTGTCCAAGCCTCGTCATATCGAGGTGCAGGTTTTTGGCGATGGCACCCGTGCTGTCCATCTATTTGAGCGTGATTGTTCGTTGCAGCGTCGTCATCAGAAGGTGATTGAGGAAGCTCCAGCGCCCGGGATGACCGAAGAGATGCGCGCCGCTATGGGCGGTGCTGCTGTGCGTGCTGCCGAGGCCATTGGCTATAAAGGCGCTGGCACTGTTGAGTTTATTGTTGATGCCTCTGACGGGCTACGCGCTGATCGTTTCTATTTTATGGAAATGAACACCCGATTGCAGGTTGAGCATCCTGTCACCGAGGCTGTCACGGGTGTTGATCTTGTTGAATGGCAGTTGCGTGTTGCGGCTGGGGAACCTTTGCCGATGACGCAGACGGATTTGCAGTTGAAGGGGCATGCCTTTGAGGCGCGCCTTTATGCCGAGGATGTGCCTGCGGGCTTTTTGCCTGCCACTGGTACCTTATCTCATTTGCAGTTTCCTGACTTTGCCCGTGCAGACAGCGGTGTGCGCAGCGGTGATACGATTTCTCCGTTTTATGATCCTATGATTGCTAAGGTGGTTGTGCATGGGGCGACACGTGCTGTGGCTTTGGCCCGTTTGCGTGCGGCGCTGCGGGCGACCGAGGTTGCGGGCACTGTGACGAACCTCGCATTTTTGGGGGCTTTGGCGGATCATGCGGGTTTTGCCGCTGGCGATGTGGATACAGGGTTGATTGCCCGTGATATTGAGGGATTGACTGCCCCTGCGGAGGTTTTGCCCCGTCATTGGGTGGCTGCGGGCCGCGCTGCTATGGGGATGCAGGGTGGTGGTTGCTCAACGGGTTTTTCGCTTTGGGCCCCTTTGATACAGTCGGTCGCGTTGGCGCGGAGTGAACCTGTGACGTTAACGGTTGAGACCCATGGTCCGGATGCCCAGAGCTGGCGTGTTGGTGATGCTGTAGTCGAGGCGCTGCGTGTTGGCGGGCGGTGGTCCTTGGACGGGGTGCCCGAGCCTTCGGTCGCTGTTGCGGGCGGGCAGGTGACTGTTTTTGATGGCTATGGCATTGCCTTTGACATGATTGATCCTTTGGCGCGCGCGGCGGCGCAAACCGGCGATGGCAATATTGTCGAGGCGCCAATGCCTGGCATTGTGAAGGACGTCTTTGCAACTGAAGGACAGGCTGTGACGATGGGTGATCCTTTGGCCGTGATGGAGGCGATGAAGATGGAGCATCGTCTTTTGGCGGCCCGTGATGGTGTTGTGGCTGAGGTATTGGTTCGATCCGGCGATCAGGTGGAGGCGGGGGCCGCGCTCGTCCGGCTGCATCCTGAGGAGGATGCCGCATGATTACCTTGCATCACTGTCCACAAACGAGGTCTATGCGCTCACTTTGGCTGCTGCATGAGCTGGATGTGCCTTTTGAGGTGCGTGTGTACCCCTTTGACAAAACGCTCCGCGCCCCTGCGTTTTTGAACCTGTCGCCTGCGGGCCGTGTGCCTGCGTTGGAAATTGACGGTGTGTCTGTGTTCGAGACGGGGGCGATCACGGAGTATTTGTGTGAAAGGTTTTCTGCCGATGGGCTTGGACGGTCTGTTGGATCGGAGGAGCGATTGGACTGGCTGGTCTGGGTCCATTTTTCCGAGACCATAAGCCAGCATACGGCTGCTTTGACCCAGCAGCATGTGGCCCTGCGAGAGGATTGGATGCGATCGCCCATTGTGATGAAGCTGGAGGCTGCCCGACTGGCCAAGTGCTACGCTGCTATTGAAGCGCGCTTGGAGATGTCAGGGGATTATCTGTTGAAGGCTGGATTTTCGGCGGCGGATGTCTCGGTCGGGCAGGCCATCTATATGGCGAGGCATTTTGCTAAGTTGGATGCATTTCCGAAGGTTGCTGCGTGGTATGATCGTATCACCGCGCGCCCTGCCTTTGCTGCGTCTTTGCCTGCTGAGGGCGAGGCCTTGTTCGCCGAGACGTTTTTTCCGGCGTGGGAGGTTGATCCAAAAGAATGAGTATTTTTGGAAAAATGAAGGTGTGGCCCGATGGCTGAGCGCGTCGAGGTCTTTGAAGTTGGTCCCCGTGACGGCTTGCAGAATGAGGCTGCCGAGATTTCTGTCGCGGCTAAGGTCGCTTTGGTCGATTGTTTAAGCGCTGCCGGATTTCGCCGGATTGAATGTGCCAGTTTTGTGAGCCCCAAGTGGGTGCCGCAGATGGCCGGATCGGCGCAGGTTTTGGCTGGGATCGAGCGTCGTGCCGGTGTGTCTTACGCCGCTTTGACCCCCAATATGCGTGGGTTTGAGGATGCTGTGTCTGCGGGCGCGGACGAGGTCGCGATTTTTGGATCGGCCTCTGAAGGGTTCTCAAAGGCCAATATCAATGCCTCTATTGCGGAGTCTTTGGACCGCTTTGCCCCCGTTGTTGCGGCCGCGAACAAGCGCGGATTGCCGGTGCGCGGGTATGTGTCTTGCGTAGTAGAATGCCCTTACGATGGCGCGGTTGACCCTGCGCAGGTGGTATTTGTGGCCAAGCGCCTGTTTGAGATGGGCTGCTATGAAATCTCGCTTGGCGATACCATCGGACGCGCCGCACCTATGCAGGTCGATGCCATGTTGTCTGCGGTCTGCGCTGAGATCCCTGTCGGTCAGCTCGCGGGTCATTTTCATGACACCTCTGGTCGCGCGTTGGACAACATAGACGTGGCCTTGTCCCATGGCTTGCGCGTGTTTGATGCTGCCGTCGGAGGCTTGGGCGGGTGTCCCTATGCCCCTGGTGCTGCGGGTAATGTTGCAACGGAAGCCGTTCATGCAAGGCTGACCGCTTTAGGATATGAGACCGGTCTTGATCCGATCAAACTGGCCGCGGCGGCCCAAATGGCACGGGAGATGCGCAATGGACTATGAAACAATTGAGATCACGCTGGACGCGCGCGGTGTTGCGACCCTGACATTGAACCGGCCGGACAAACACAATGCTTTGTCTGCCCAGATGCTTGATGAAGTGACCCACGCGGCCCATGCGCTGGGCGCGGATGATGCGGTGCGCGTGGTTGTTTTGACCGGAGCAGGCAAATCGTTTTGTGCCGGCGGCGATCTGGAATGGATGCGGGCCCAGATGGGGATGGACCCCGACACCCGCGCCAAGGAGGCCAGCAAGCTTGCCTTCATGTTGCAGGCTTTGAACATTTTGCCCAAGCCCTTGATCGGGCGGTTGCAGGGGAATGGCTTTGGCGGCGGTGTTGGGTTGGCTTGCGTCTGTGACGTCGCAATCGGGGCCGATCATATCAAAATGGGTCTGACCGAGACCAAGCTGGGGATCATACCTGCCACCATCGGCCCATATGTGGTCTCCCGTATGGGCGAGGGGCGTGCACGGCGTGTGTTTATGTCGAGCAGGGTGTTTGGCGCGGCGGAGGCCGTTGATCTGGGTGTTCTGGCGCGGGCAGTACCGCTGGATGATTTGGATGCGGCTGTTGCCTTTGAAGTTGCGCCCTATTTCAATTGCGCCCCGGGTGCTGTGGCATCCGCCAAGGCTTTGGCGCGACGGTTGGGGCCGCGCATCGATGAAGAGACGATTGC
>CAZWSE010000045.1:26689-27799 GCA_964636575.1 uncultured Sulfitobacter sp.
CCCGTTGACCCCGCTTGCTTGCAAAGCTACACCACGCTCAGTCAAGTCTCGCCGTTTGACCGCGCACAAGATCAGCGCCAACCACCAAGGGAGCCGCCGCTTTGGACGATATGCTCAGGGAATACCTTCCCATCCTCATTTTTCTTGTTGTTGCCATTGGCTTGGGGCTCGTTTTGATCCTTGCTGCCGTGGTGCTTGCAGTCCGCAATCCGGATCCTGAAAAGGTGTCTGCTTACGAATGCGGGTTCAACGCCTTTGATGATGCCCGAATGAAGTTCGATGTCCGGTTTTATCTGGTGTCGATCTTGTTCATCATTTTCGATCTCGAAATCGCCTTTCTGTTCCCTTGGGCCGTCGCCTTTAAGGATGTCAGTATGGTCGGGTTTTGGTCGATGATGGTGTTCTTGGGCGTTCTGACTGCTGGCTTCGCTTACGAATGGAAGAAGGGGGCTTTGGAATGGCAGTAACCGACGCAGGTCAGTTCGGCATTGGCCCTGACCGTGATGCCGCCGCCGCTGACATCAATTCTGCTCTGCAAGACAAAGGCTTCTTGCTGACCTCGACCGAGGATATCATCAACTGGGCCCGCACTGGATCGCTGCACTGGATGACCTTTGGTTTGGCCTGCTGTGCGGTTGAGATGATGCACACCGCCATGCCGCGCTATGACATGGAACGCTTCGGGACCGCCCCGCGTGCGTCCCCCCGCCAGTCTGATCTGATGATCGTTGCTGGGACGTTGACCAACAAGATGGCCCCCGCCTTGCGCAAAGTGTACGACCAGATGCCCGAGCCGCGCTATGTGATTTCCATGGGGTCCTGCGCCAATGGCGGTGGGTATTATCACTATTCCTATAGCGTTGTGCGCGGCTGTGACCGCGTTGTGCCCGTTGATGTTTATGTGCCGGGCTGCCCGCCCACGGCTGAGGCGCTGCTCTACGGGATCATGCAGCTGCAACGCAAAATCCGCCGGACAGGGACCATCGTGCGATGAACCGTGCGTGTAAAGGGATTTTACGATGAGTGATGCACTGAACGAGCTTGGCGCCCACATTGAGCTGAAACGCCCTGATTGCGTGATCGGCTGGGATGTTACCGAAGGCGAGCTGA
>CAZWSE010000046.1:0-12314 GCA_964636575.1 uncultured Sulfitobacter sp.
CCGCCGCCGGCCAGTTTCTTGAATTTGACCAGTGCGAAGTCAGGCTCGATCCCAGTGGTGTCGCAATCCATGACCAGACCGATGGTGCCTGTTGGTGCGATCACTGTGGTTTGAGCATTGCGGTAGCCGTTTTTCTCGCCCAAGCGCAGGGCTTCGTCCCATGAGGACATGGCCAGATCGATCAGGCGTGCGTCCGGGCAGTTGGCGTGGTCCAAAGGCACGGGCTTGGTTGCCAGTTCTTCGTAGCCATCTGTCGCCCCGAAGGCCGCGTTGCGGTGGTTGCGGATGACCCGCAGCATGTGGTCTGCGTTTTTCTTGTAGCCCGGGAAGGCCCCAAGCTCGCCGGCCATTTCGGCAGATGTCGCATAAGACACGCCTGTCATGATCGCGGTCAGTGCCCCACACATGGCGCGGCCTTCGTCGCTGTCGTAGCCGTAGCCCATGTTCATCAGCAGACCGCCGATGTTTGCGTAGCCCAGACCAAGCGTGCGGAAGTCGTAAGACCGCTGCGCGATTTCTTTGGATGGGAATTGCGCCATCATCACCGAGATTTCGAGCGTCACAGTCCAAAGACGTGAGGCGTGCATGTAGTCTTCCGCCAGGAACGTGCCGTCTTTGTAGAATTTCAGCAGGTTCATCGACGCCAAGTTACAGGCGGTGTCGTCCAAGAACATATATTCCGAGCACGGGTTGGACCCACGGATCGCGCCATCTTCTGGGCATGTGTGCCAGTCGTTGATGGTATCGTGGTATTGGATGCCGGGATCGGCACAGGCCCATGCCGCGTGGCCCACCTGTTCCCACAGATCGCGGGCTTTGATGGTTTTGGTGGCTTTGCCGTCTTTGCGATTGATCAGTTCCCAGTCTGCGTCTTTTTCAACGGCATAAAGAAACGCATCTGTTACGCGGATCGAGTTGTTGGAGTTTTGGCCCGACACGCTTGAGTAGGCTTCCGAATCCCAATCCGTGTCGTAGGTCGGAAATTCGATGCTGGTGTGACCTTGCTTTGCGTAATCCAGAACCCGTTTGATGTAGGTTTCGGGGATCATCACCGATTTTGCGTCTTTGACGGCTGCTTTCAGTGTGTCGTTTACCTTTGGATCATAGGCGTCGGCTTCAGCCCCGTCCCAAGACCGGATGGCTGCGAACAGAGCGTTGAGCTTTTGTTCGTGCATTTTCGATCCAGCCACGATGGACGCCACTTTTTGTTCCTCGATGACCTTCCAGTTGATGAAATCTTCGATATCGGGGTGATCGGCATCGACGATGACCATTTTGGCCGCACGGCGGGTTGTACCACCGGATTTGATCGCACCTGCAGCGCGGTCACCGATTTTCAGGAAGCCCATGAGGCCGGAAGATTTGCCGCCGCCGGACAGGCTTTCACCTTCGCCGCGCAGGTCGGAGAAGTTGGAGCCGGTACCGGAGCCATATTTGAACAGACGTGCTTCGCGGACCCACAGATCCATGATGCCGCCGTCGTTGACCAGGTCATCAGCGACGCCTTGGATGAAGCAAGCGTGCGGCTGTGGGTGCTCATAGGACGACTTTGACGCGGTCAGTTCACCGGTCTTATAGTCGACGTAGTGGTGACCTTGGGCTGGGCCGTCGATGCCGTAGGCCCAGTGCAGGCCTGTGTTGAACCACTGCGGGCTGTTTGGCGCGGTCATTTGCGCGGCCAACATGAAGCGCATTTCGTCAAAGTAGGCTTGTGCGTCTTCTTCCGTGGAGAAGTAGCCGCCTTTCCAGCCCCAATATGTCCATGCGCCTGCGAGACGGTCGAAGACTTGCTTGGAGGAGGTTTCGCCGCCCATCTCAACGTCGTCGCCATCAGGCACGGAACGCCACAGAAATTCTGGCACGCCCTTTTCGGATACTGTCTTGGTCTTGGACGGCACACCGGCTTTGCGGAAGTATTTCTGGGCGATCACGTCACTTGCGACCTGGCTCCAACCTTCGGGGATTTCCACGTTGTCGAGATGAAAGACGACCGTGCCATCTGGGTTGCGAATTTCAGAAACGGTGGTTTTGAAATCCAATGACGCATATGCGTCCTGTCCGGCTGCGGTAAACTTACGCTCGATCTTCATGGTGTCTTGCCCCTCGTATTGGTGTTGTTCACACACCTGATGTCACTTTTCCGACCCTGTCATTGCAGGCCCGATCTCTCGGTGCGACGGCAAATAGACGTGCAGCATCGTTGGCCCAAAAGCCCTCGATCGTCGTCTACGTGTTCAGCTGGAAAGCGGACTTCCCTACCCCTCGCGGTCAACCATCTGTGGTTTATAGCACCACATCTAGTAGGCTTGACCGTCGCTTGCACAATCTGGCGTATGGACCCCTATGGCGTCAACGAAGTTTTTAGCATTTTTGTGACATTGTTTGGGTTGACTGCCTTTGCCGGTTTTGATCCTGCGCATTTCGCCAAAATTTCCCCCCTAGACCGTACGCCATATGTTCCAAAAACGGTTTCGAATTTTGCTAGGTTTCAGACGGGTTTACGTCTTTAGCCTCAGGTGCACGGATGGGCTTTGGGCTGACCCTTGGTAAGGTGTGACGATTCTTCAACACATCAAAAACTGATCCGAAAACCTGCCGATTTGAAACGTGAAGTTCACCGTGCCGGACCGAAATGTTGTGCAAATGCTCCGATTGCCGATTCTTATTCCACTATATGTAGGGGCTGTCGGGTCCATCTTTCACAATGTGGTGCTGTTGTTCTGCGCACGATCAATCAAGCGGACCTAAAGGGGTAACGCTGGATGTGTCTTACAGGAGGAAAATGGTCGGGACGGTAAGATTCGAACTTACGACCCCCTGTACCCAAAACAGGTGCGCTACCAGGCTGCGCCACGCCCCGACTTCGGCAGGGTTTAGACCGAGAAGACCGGATTGAAAAGACCT
Organism: uncultured Sulfitobacter sp.; assembly: GCA_964636575.1. Taxonomy (GTDB): domain Bacteria; phylum Pseudomonadota; class Alphaproteobacteria; order Rhodobacterales; family Rhodobacteraceae; genus CAZWSE01. The sequence goes on from CAZWSE010000046.1 coordinate 2,905, forward strand.
GATTTCAACTAATCGCACGGCCAAGCGGCAAGGTCTTGTGCGAAGGCCGGATGGCGCAGGGTTGTCCCGACTGTGATGCCCATCGATTTTGCCAATCCACCGTTGATTTCCAACACTGATACAAGGTTGTCCCCGCCGTCAATCGGCGTCAAATCCAAGGGCTGCGCTTGGTTGTGAATGAACTGTACCGTGCCTGTTTCATCGACAAACAGCATATCCAGTGGGATCAGCGTATTCTTCATCCAAAACACCAACCTTTGCGGACGATCATAGATAAAGAGCATGCCTGTAGAAGTCGGCATGGTTTCCACATGCATCAAGCCTTGCGCCCGTTCCTGCGCGTCATCAGCGACAGAGACCGTGAACCGCGCCTGCCCCCAATCCCCTTTCAGAAAGACCTGATCGTCCGAACAGGCAGCATGTGCCTGCATGGACGCAATGCTAAGAAGAACGGCCAGGATGCGCCGCATGTTACTCGGACTTGGGAGTGATGGCCGTTTCCCATGCGAAGACTTCAACGGCCATGCGGCCACGTTTTCCGTCAATCACACGTAAGGCCACCGCTTCACCGGGCTGCAAATCAGCCAACCCCGCGCGCCGCAGCACCTCGACGTGCAAAAACACGTCTTCGGGACGGCCAAATACATTTGCGAATCCAAAGCCCTTGCCCTTGTCGAACCATTTGACGCGGGACGGCTCTAGCGCGCTGCTTTGCAGGGCGTCCATGTCCAAATCCGCGAAATCGGCCAGGAGGACCGCATCAGGACCAATGGGAGGGGTGATTTTCAGGACTTCGGTCACCTGAACACCACGGTCGGTTTCGTGTACGACAATATCGACTTCTGCCCCGTCCGCGACGGAGCTTTGCCCAAAATTGCGCAACACATTCACATGAAGCAAAATGTCCGGCCCGCCGTCACTTGAGACGACGAATCCGAAACCCTTCACCGGATCGAACCATTTGACCAGGCCCGATACTTGCCACGTTTCTTCTGCCACTTGTATCACTCTAATTCCTCGCAGCCGCTCTGACCGCAATTCCCCCAAGCTCAGGATTCACCTTAATGCACTCAAATACAACCAAAAAACCTTTGCACGCTGAAAATACATGCAAATTTACTTTCGCCAGCGCCCTTGGTTAGGGCGACAGGCGCTGGATTTCCCACGGCGCTTGCGCTGTGTTTCTTGTCCAAACAAATCGATCATGAAGCCGAAATGCACCATCTGCCCAAAACTCAATCTCAAACGGCGTAATCTTGTAGCCACCCCAAAACGGCGGGCGTTTCGGGTTTGGCCCCTTTGCTGCGGTCACTTTCGCGACCTCTGCCATAAGAACCGCCCGTGACGCCAAAGGTTTGGATTGATCCGACGCCCAGGCCCCGAGCCTGCTTTTGAGAGACCGGCTGTTATAGTAGTCATCAGCCTTGGGCCCGTCTTCTTTTGTCACCAACCCGCGCACCCGCACCTGACGGCGCAGGGATTTCCAGTGCATAACAAAGGCCGCTTTTTCAGCCTTATCAAGCTCTTGTGCCTTTTTGCTCGTGTAGTTTGTATAAAACACGAAGCCATCGTCTTCGATGTCTTTCAGCAAAACCATACGCGCATTCGGAAGGCCATCGTTGTCTACCGTCGCCAAAGCGATTGCATTGGGGTCATTCGGTTCCGACGCTTCCGCCTCGCCCAGCCAGCGCTGCGCGATTTCAAAGGGGTTGTCCCCTGCAAATATGTCAGACCGCGTTTCCATCGTCGGCTCCCTACACAATGCGCCCCGTTAACGCACGAAATCTACCTTGCCAACCTTGACGGGACGGAACCGCAGTCTTGAAGCAAGTCGCGCAATCCCATAAAGCGCTTATACCACAGACTTCGGACCACTTAGAGGAACACCATGTCAAATCAACTTATGAACGGCAAACGCGGTTTGATCATGGGGCTGGCCAATGACAAGTCCATCGCATGGGGGATCGCGCAGGCTTGTGCGGATGCCGGTGCAGAACTTGCGTTTTCGTATCAGGGCGATGCGTTGAAAAAGCGTGTTGATCCACTGGCCGCACAGTTGGGCAGCGATATTGTTTTGCCTTGTGACGTGGGCGATGAGGCCTCCATTGATGCATTGTTTGACGCGCTGAAGAAAAAATGGGGCAACCTTGACTTCATCGTGCACGCCATCGGCTTTTCCGACAAGAACGAGCTGCGCGGCCGCTATGTCGATACCAGCCGTGCCAACTTTAACCTGTCGATGGATATCTCGGTCTATTCTTTCACTGCCGTCGTTCAACGGGCCGAAAAGATGATGAATGAGGGCGGGTCCTGTTTGACGCTTACCTACTATGGTGCCGAAAAAGTGATGCCGCATTACAATGTAATGGGCGTCGCCAAGGCAGCACTGGAAGCCAGCGTTAAGTATCTGGCTGAAGATCTGGGCAAAGACGGGATTCGCGTTAATGCGATTTCTGCGGGACCGATCAAAACGCTGGCGGCGTCTGGCATTGGGGATTTTCGCTACATTATGAAGTGGAACGAATACAATTCGCCCCTGCGTCGCAATGTGACCACCCAAGATGTCGGCAAGGCCGCCTTGTTCTTGCTGTCCGATCTGGGCAGCGGCACCACGGGTGAGAACCTGCATGTGGATGCCGGATACCACGTGGTCGGCATGAAGGCGGTTGATGCACCGGATATGGCCAAGGAATGAGCTGGGATCACCTGCTTGCCTTCAATGCCATTTTGATCGCGGCATTGCTGTCGCCCGGGCCTGCGTTCTTGTTTTCAGCCAAGACGGCCGTTGCCTCCGGTCGCCGCAGTGGTGTGTTGGCGGGGTTTGGCCTTGGGGTGATGGCCGCCATATGGACGCTGGCAGCCCTTTTGGGGCTAAACATCATCTTTGATCTTTTCCCTTGGGCTTACACAGCCCTGAAAATTGGCGGTGCGGCGTATCTGATCTGGATTGCAGTGCAAACTTGGCGACATGCCAATGCGCCGCTTGCAGACCACCCTACACCTTCGGGCCGTGCCTTTGGGGCCGGTATCTTGATCAATCTGGGCAACCCCAAGTCTGTTCTTTTCGCCGCTGCCGTGATCATTGCGGTCTTTCCGCAGGCGTTGAGCGCGTCCAATATTGCAGTGATCGTTCTCAATCACCTCGCTTTGGAAGTGGCGTTCTACACCCTTGTTGCAGTGGTGCTGAGCACGCCGGCTGCGCGCAAGGGATATCTGCGCCTAAAACATATCTTCGACCGAATTGCGGCCCTGTTTCTGGGCGGCTTTGGTCTTCGTCTTTTGTTGGAGAAATAACCCATGGCTGATCGGCTCCCTCATGAAAAAGGCTTCCACGTCAGTTGGGATCAAATGCACCGCGACAGCCGGGCCTTGGCCTGGCGCCTTGATGGCAAAGGCCCTGATGATGGCGGCTGGCGCGCGGTCGTGGCGATTACACGCGGTGGCATGGCCCCCGCGATGATTGTCGCGCGCGAGCTTGATATCCGTACCGTTGATACCATTAGCGTCAAGTCCTACCAATCGGGCGGCGGCAAACAGGATCAGCAAACCGAGGCCCGCGTTCTCAAGGCACCCGACGCAGATATGATGGGCGATGGCACCGGTATCCTTGTGGTCGATGATCTGGTCGATTCCGGTAAAACACTTGAATTGGTGCGCAGTCTTTACCCCAACGCGCATTTCGCAACGGTCTACGCCAAGCCAATGGGCGAGCCGCAGGTGGATGATTTTATCACAGGGGTCTCGCAAGACACGTGGATCTTCTTCCCGTGGGATATGGCGCTGCAATATGTAGAACCCTACCGCGGCACAGATTGACCACATCCGACCCTTCTTTGTTCCAAATAAATCCCCGCCGGAGGCATTCCGGATGCCCGCAAAGCCCGCAACCCTCAGGACAAGCACATGACGTTGCCCCGCACTGCCACCACCTTTGCCCCACCCGTGATGGAGGCCCGACGCTGGCTTGACGGGGTGACGCACCCCGAAAACCGACCGCTGATGAACGTGAGCCAGGCTGCACCTGTGGACCCGCCCCCGCAGGCGCTGTGTGAAGTTATGGCAGATGTGGCGTTAAACGATCCGACGTCTCATCTTTACGGGCCGGTCTTGGGCTTGCCGGACTTGCGGGCCGAACTTGCGGGTCAGATGTCGTCGCTTTACGCAGGGCCCATCGCGGCGGATCAGGTGGCGATCACGTCAGGCTGCAATCAGGCATTTGCCGCTGCGATCATGTCGCTTTGCGCCGAAGAAGATGAAGTCATCCTGCCAACGCCTTGGTATTTCAATCATAAAATGTGGCTTGATATGGTGGGTGTCACCGCAGTGCCATTGCCCTGCGGCCCCGATATGTTGCCAAGTGCCACGGATGCCGCTGCAAAAATTACGCCCAAAACACGCGCGATTGCATTGGTGACCCCGAACAATCCGGCGGGTGTCGAATATCCCGCTGATCTGGTGCAATCCTTCTTTGATCTGGCCCGCGCCCATGGTCTGGCCTTGATCGTCGATGAAACCTACCGCGATTTTGACAGTCGCAGCGGGCCACCGCACGGGCTGTTTCAGGATGCGGCGTGGGATGACACGCTTGTGCATCTCTATTCGTTCTCAAAGGCCTATAGGCTGACCGGCCACAGGGTTGGCGCGATTGCGACATCTCCCGCGCGTCTGTCCGAGATCGAAAAGTTTCTTGATACCGTCGCGATCTGCCCCAACCAGATCGGACAACATGCGGCCCTTTGGGGGATGCAGAACCTCAGCCAGTGGCTGGCCGGTGAGCGTGCTGAAATTCTTGAGCGCCGTGCTGCCATCGCGGATCACATGCCGACCCTTGAGGCCAAAGGCTGGAAACTGTTGGGGCTTGGCGCTTATTTTGCCTATCTTGAGCACCCCTTTGCGCTGTCGTCTTCGGAACTGGCCCCGAAACTGGTGTCAGAGGCCGGTATTTTGCTGCTGCCCGGCACCATGTTTGTGCCTCAGGACGACCCGCGCGGACCGCGCCAGTTGCGGGTGGCCTTTGCCAACCTTGATCGTGCTGGCATTGCACAGCTTTTTGATCGCTTGGGCGCGTTGAGCTTCTAGCCTTGCCCCCCGCAGGTGTGCATCGTAGACAAGCGACCAACAATAAAGCGCCAATAACAATCGGCGCGGATGCACGACAGGAGACCTGATCAAATGGCCAAAAAGAACTCGATTTCCAAAACGTTGGTTTGGATCATGCTTGGCTTGTTGTTTGTGGGTCTTGCGGGCTTTGGTGCAACCAACCTCAGCGGCACCATCCGCACCATTGGTCAGGTCGGCGACAAGTATTTGGATGTGAACCAATATGCGCGCAACCTTCAGCAGGAATTGCGTGCCTATCAAGCCGAGACGGGCGCTCCTATTTCCTTTGCCCAAGCCCAAGCCGCTGGCATTGATCAGGCCGTTTTGCAGCGTTTTGTGCAGGTCCGTGCGCTGGATAATGAGGCCACCCAAATGGGTTTGTCCGTGGGCGATGAGACCTTGAGCCAGCAGATTGTCCAGATCCCAGCCTTTCAGGGTGTGAATGGCGAGTTTGACCGCGAAGGATACCGTTTTGCCCTCGAGAACAGCGGTATGACCGAGGCCCAGTTTGAGGAAAGCCTGCGCGATGAAAGTGCCCGCACGTTGCTGCAAAACGCTATTCTGAGCGGCGTTCAGATGCCTGAGACCTTTACCAGCACTTTGCTGAATTACATCGGCGAAGAGCGCAGCTTTGAGTGGGCGCCTTTGACCAATGCCGATCTGGCGGAGCCTTTGCCGACCCCGACGGAAGACGAATTGCAGGCCTATTATGAGGCCAATATCAGTGATTTCAGCCTGCCGCCGTCTAAGGACATCACCTATGTCTGGCTGCGTCCTATCGATGTTGAAGACCAAATTCCGGTAGATGAAGAAGCCCTGCAAGCTCTTTACCAAGATCGTGCGTCTGAATACATCCGCCCAGAGCGCCGGTTGGTGGAACGCCTTGTGTTCTCGGATGATGCCGCTGCCGAGACTGCGAAGTCAGCACTTGCGATTGAGGCCTCGACCTTTGAACAACTCGTCTCGGAACGCGGGCTTTCCCTTGGCGATGTGGATATGGGCGATGTGGATCGCTTGTCTTTGGATGCCGCTGGTGAAGCGGTCTTCGCCGCTGATGTGGGCGATGTTGTCGGCCCCTTGCCGTCGTCCCTTGGCCCTGCGCTGTTTCGTGTGAATGGGGTGTTGCCTGCTCAATCCACGTCGTTTGAGGATGCCCGTCCCGAATTGATGGAATTTTGGGTCGCTGACAAAGCCCGTCGCTTGATCGAAGCCCAAGTGCAAGACCTTGATGACATGCTGGCCGGTGGAGCCACCTTGGAAGATCTGGCCAATGAAACCGACATGAACCTTTATACAATCGGTTGGTATGAGAACAGTGGCGAGGGCATCGCGTCTTACAACGAGTTCCGTGACGAGGCCGCCGCCCTGACCGAGGATGACTTCCCCCGTATCCTGTCGATGGATGATGGCGCCATCTATGCCATGCGCATGGACGGGTCTTTGCCTGAACGCCCTGTCCCGATTGAAACGGCGATGGAAAAGGTTGTCGCCGGTTGGGAAAACGAGCAGACCGAGGTCCGCCTGCTTGCCCAGGCCGAAGCCTTGTTGCCGCAGTTGAAAGAAGGCGTTCAGATGAGCGGTCTTGGCTTGAATGCGATCGCTGAAGACGGTCTTACCCGCAATTCCTTTGTCCAAGGCACCCCTGAGGGTTTCATGCCACAGGTGTTCGATCTTGAGGTCGGCGAGCCTGCCATCATCGAAGGTTTTGGATCGGTGATTGTGGTGACTGTCACAGATATCTCGCCGCCCGCACAGACCCCTGAGACCGAGACCCTGTCCGAGGCCCTGCGCCTACAGATGGATCAGGCTTTGGCCCAAGACCTGTTTGCGATCTATGCCAGAGACGTCCAGCTGCGTGCCCGCCCACAGTTGAACCAACAGGCGATCCAAGCCGTTCACGCGAATTTCCAGTAAGCAAAGCCCGAGCTCTATGGCCCTGACCCCTGCCTTTGAGGCCTTTGAAGACCGCTATGCCGCTGGTGAAAACCAGATCGTCTATACCCGTCTGGCCGCCGATCTCGACACGCCTGTTTCGCTGATGATGAAACTGACTGGTGCCCAGAAGGACGCCTTTATGTTGGAATCGGTCACTGGCGGTGAGGTCCGTGGTCGGTATTCAATTATTGGCATGAAGCCCGATCTGGTCTGGCGCTGTCATGGCACCACGTCACAGTTGAACCGCGCCGCCCGCTTTGACCCTGATGCTTTTGAAGATCAATCCGGTGATCCGCTGGCCAATCTGCGTGATTTGATTGCTGAGATGGCCATAGACCTGCCAGACGATCTGCCCCAAGCCGCAGCCGGTCTGTTCGGTTATCTGGGCTACGATATGGTGCGCTTGATCGAGCATCTGCCGGATGTGAACCCTGATCCTTTAGGCCTGCCTGATGCTGTTATGCTGCGTCCGTCTGTCGTGGCTGTGCTGGATGGTGTGAAGGGCGAGGTCACAGTTGTGTCCCCCGCTTGGGTCAGCGATGGTCTGTCCGCCCGTGCGGCCTATGCCCAAGCCGCCGAACGTGTCATGGATGCCGTCCGCGATCTGGAACGTGCCATGCCGCAGGCCACCCGCAATCTGGGCGATGCAATGGGCGACACGCCCCCCGTTTCCAACTTTGCCAAGGCAGACTATCTGGCAGCCGTTTCGAAGGCCAAAGACTACATTACTGCGGGAGATATTTTTCAGGTGGTGCCAAGCCAGCGCTGGACGCAGGATTTCACCCAGCCGCCCTTTGCGCTTTATCGGTCGTTGCGTCGCACGAACCCGTCGCCCTTTATGTTCTACTTCAACTTCGGTGGCTTTCAGGTCATTGGGGCCAGCCCCGAAATCTTGGTCCGCGTCTTTGGCAATGAGGTCACTATTCGCCCTATTGCGGGCACCCGTCCGCGCGGTGCGACCCCTGAGGAAGACCGCGCTTTTGAAGCGGATTTGCTGGCCGATGAGAAAGAGTTGGCAGAACATTTGATGCTTTTGGATCTGGGCCGTAATGACACTGCCCGTGTGTCAAAGGTTGGCACCGTGCGCCCGACCGAGCAGTTCATCATCGAGCGTTATTCGCATGTGATGCATATCGTTTCAAACGTAGTGGGTGAACTGGCTGACGGATCAGATGCTTTGGATGCCTTCTTTGCCGGTATGCCTGCGGGCACCGTTTCAGGCGCCCCGAAGGTTCGCGCGATGGAGATTATCGACGAGTTGGAGCCTGAAAAGCGCGGCGTCTATGGCGGTGGTGTCGGCTATTTCAGTGCGGGCGGCGACATGGATATGTGTATCGCCTTGCGCACCGCTGTGGTGCAGGATCAAAAGCTATACATTCAGGCCGGTGGTGGTGTTGTTTATGACAGCGATCCCGAGGCCGAGTACCAAGAGACCGTCCATAAATCCAACGCCATTCGGCGCGCTGCTGCGGATGCGGCCCGTTTTGACGGGACCGGAAACGCTTAGCGGTTCAGCAACACGGTTGAGGCTGGCGCGATGGCTACCCGCTCTGCCCTGTCTCGTAGCCCCCAGAGCAGCAATGCCGAGATCGTATCGGGCCGCACCCGACCTAACAGCACGATCCCGTCTTCTTGTCCTGCCTTAAAGGCGGCGTTGTCCAGAAAGCGCCGGATCACAACCGCTGTTTGGTTTTTACTGTCAATGTCGCGGAACACGCCTTGAACCGGCACGCCTGCGCGTTCGGCCACTTGGGTGCCGGTGTTCAGCCCCTTGTCTTGCGTGATCAACCCGTGCCCTGTTTGCGCAAGGATTGAGGCCACTTGAAGGGACACCGTGCGGTTCGACTGGATGCCGGTTCCGACCCCTTCCAGTATGCCGATGACTTCGGGCAGATCGTCCAAGATGACGCTCATGGAGACTTCGGTGTCTTGTGCGGTGAAGCCTTCGGGCAGATCGACCGTTGCCATGACTTCAAAACCTGCGTCGCGGTAGCGTTTCATACGCTCGGCCGCGTCTGGTAGGCTGCTGTCTACCGCAAGCGTTACAGGGTGCGGAAACTGGTTGAGCGCCTCGACCCCGACGTCTGATCCATCGAGCACTGTCCCTTGGTCCATCAGGACAATCGACATCAACGGCTTGTTTTCCGGGTTTTCGAAGGCTGTCGCGTAGCGTTGCAGGACGGGCAAGTCAGGATCGTCCGCGACGGGTGCAGCTTGCGCCGTTTCTGTTGCGTCCGTTTCAGGCTCGGCGCTTTGTCCGAGAGTTGGCAGGCGGTTGATTTTGATCTCTGGGGTCAGCGATTTGAGATCACCGCCTTTGGTCCCGATCATTGGTGCGGCTTCTGCGTCGGCTGTTTGATCTGCATCTGCCGCAT
>CAZWSE010000046.1:12414-27460 GCA_964636575.1 uncultured Sulfitobacter sp.
TGTCAGTGTCTTCGTTTGCCGCGGCATCTTCTGCTTCGCTTGTTTCTTCGGGTGCGGGCGTTGCTGTGTCTTGTTCTGGTTCGGCTTCTGCGACGGCTTCTTCGGGTGCGTCTTCCACGGGACGTGTCGCGGGTGTGGTTGAAACTGCAGGTTGGCCTTCGGCTGTCGGTGCTTCGGGTGCCGGTTCGCCTGTGCGACGTATGGACGTGGTGACGGCTACTGCCTCGCCTGTCGCGCGGTCCGTGACTGTCGGAGCTGTGAGCTGGGTTGCGTCTTGTGGTGTGGATTGCCCGATGGACTGAGAGACATTCGGAACCGGCGCATTTGCGTTGGGGTCTTCTGGGATGGTTTCGGCTTCTGCGGTCTGTTCGGAGGTGATTTCATCCGTGGTGGGTTGATCTTGTGAATCTGCTTCGGCTGTGTCGTCTGCAGGCGCGTCCGCGGCTACGACGTCTGCCCCAGTAGTTTCTGATCCTGTCTCGGTGGTCGAGGTGTCGTCTTGTTCCGCAACTGTTTCGGCTTCAGTTTCAGAGGTTTTTTCTGCTGCTGCGTCGTCTGTTTGTGCCGTGTCTTCTACTGGTTGAGCGGCCTCTTCTGTGGCTGGCGCGTCTTCGGCTTGAGCTGCTTCGGTTGCGTCTTCTGTCGGCTCTGACGCTGTGTCGTCAGCGGATACGGCGTCGTCATCTGTGGCGGGTGCTGTCGTGGCCTCTTGCTCCGCGTCAGGTTCTGCACCCGCTGCGTCATCTGCCATAGCGTCATCGGATTGCGAAGTTGTCTCAGCCTCATCCGTGTCTGCTGTCGGCACCGCGCCGCTTTGCAAGGAAGTGCCCGTATCGGGGCTGTCTTGCGCTTGACTGTCGGCTATATCGGCGCTGTCGTCTTGTGCGGGTTTGCCGCTGCGGTCCAAGCTCCATTGCGACAAAAGCCCTAAGGCTGCCGCTGAAACGACGCCGCCAGTTATCAGTCCCATCAAGAATCTGCGCACGGCCTTGCTGCCCCTTCAATTCCGCCCAACAACCTGTTTTAAGGAGGCCGTTGGCGATTGCCTGACTTGATGCTTGACCTTTTGGTCTGCCCAAGCTCGTATTTCGCCCTCTTATATAGCCGCGCGGGCGTGGCTCCAACCCCAGTTCGCAAAGACACCGCTATGTTGTTGCTCATCGATAATTACGACAGTTTCACCTACAATCTGGTGCACTACCTTGGTGAATTGGGCGCTGACGTTGTGATCCGCCGCAATGACGCGTTGGATGTTGCCGAGGCTATGGCATTGAAACCTGGCGGTATTTTGCTATCGCCCGGGCCGTGCGATCCAGATCAGGCGGGCATTTGTCTTGATATCACGAAAGCCGCCGCCGAGGCCCAAGTGCCCTTGATGGGCGTTTGTTTGGGCCATCAGACTATCGGACAGGCCTTTGGCGGCAAGGTCGTGCGCTGCCATGAGATCGTGCATGGCAAGATGGGGTCGATGCAGCATGAGGGCAAAGGCCTGTTTGAAGGTCTGCCAACGCCGTTTGAGGCCACCCGCTATCATTCGCTTGTTGTCGACCGTGACACCCTGCCCGACTGCCTTGAGATCACTGCCGAACTGGACGATGGCACCATTATGGGCCTGCAACACCGTGATCTGCCGATCCACGGCGTTCAGTTTCACCCCGAAAGCATCAAATCCGAACATGGTCATAAGATGCTGCAAAACTTCCTGTCCGAGATGAAAGTCCCCGCATGAGCGATGCGTTAAAGCCCCTGATTGATGCCGCCGCGAATGGTCCGCTGACCCGTGAACAGGCTGAAACCGCCTTTGAGATCTTGTTCAATGGCGAAGCCACCCCAAGCCAGATTGGCGGTTTGCTGATGGCCCTGCGCACCCGTGGCGAGACGGTTGATGAATATGCCGCCGCCGCCGCTGTCATGCGTGCCAAGTGCAATGCGGTCAAAGCCCCCGAGGGAGCGATGGACATCGTTGGCACTGGCGGCGATGGCAAGGGCACATTGAATATCTCAACCGCGACGGCCTTTGTGGTTGCGGGTGCCGGTGTGACCGTCGCCAAGCATGGCAACCGCAACCTATCGTCCAAGTCAGGTGCAGCCGATGCCCTGACCCAGATGGGTTTGAATGTCATGGTTGGTGCCGAAGTCGTTGAGCGCGCCATTTCCGAGGTTGGCATCGGCTTTATGATGGCCCCGATGCACCACCCAGCGATTGCCCATGTGATGCCCACGCGGGCCGAGCTTGGTACGCGCACGATTTTCAATATTTTGGGCCCGCTGACCAACCCTGCGGGTGTGAAGCGTCAGCTGACCGGTGCGTTCTCACGTGACTTGATCCGGCCTATGGCTGAAACCTTGGGCCAGCTTGGGTCCGATAAGGCATGGCTCGTACATGGGTCTGACGGTACGGATGAGCTGACCATTACGGGCGTGTCGTGGGTCGCTGGGTTGGATGATAAGACGGTAACCGAGTTTGAGGTGCATCCTGAAGATGCTGGCCTGCCTGTCCATCCCTTTGAGGCCATCGTTGGCGGCACCCCTGAAGAGAACGCGCGCGATTTCAGTACTTTGCTGGATGGTGCCCCTTCTGCCTACCGCGATGCAGTTTTGCTAAATTCCGCCGCCGCCTTGCGCGTTGCGGGTGTTGCACCTGATTTGAAGGCCGGTGTTGAGATGGCGTCCGCCAGCATCGACAGTGGTGCTGCCCGCCAAAAGATTGACGCTGTGGCCAAGATTACGAAAGAAGCCCAATGACCGAGACAATCCTCGATAAGATTAAAGCCTACAAGCTTGAAGAAGTGGCTGCCGACAAAGCTGCGAAGCCCTTGGAAGACCTAGAGGCTGAGGCCCGTTCTGCCCCGCCTGTGCGCGGGTTTGCGGATGCTTTGCAAACTGCCAGCCGCGCGGGCTATGGCCTGATCGCGGAGATCAAGAAAGCCAGCCCGTCTAAAGGATTGATCCGCGAGGATTTTGATCCTGCTGCTTTGGCGCAGGCCTATGAGGCCGGCGGCGCTGCGTGTTTGTCTGTGCTGACGGACACGCCCAGCTTTCAGGGTGCTAAGGAGTTCTTAGTGCAAGCCCGTGAAGCCTGCGCATTGCCCGTTTTGCGCAAGGATTTCATGTATGACCCTTTTCAGGTCATTGAGGCCCGTGCCTTGGGGGCGGATTGCATTTTGATCATTATGGCGTCTGTTTCCGATGCCCAAGCGCATGAGTTGGAAGACACCGCGATCGAATGGGGTCTGGACGTATTGATTGAAGTGCATGACGCGCCCGAGCTTGAGCGCGCGACTGCTTTGAAATCTCCCTTGATGGGGATCAACAACCGCAACCTGAAGACCTTTGAGACGACGTTGGACACCACACGGACCTTGTCCAAGATGGTGCCAGCTGATCGGATGATCGTATGCGAAAGCGGGCTAAGCTCGCCCGATGATCTGGCTGATATGGCCCGCTATGGTGCGCGGACTTTTTTGATTGGCGAAAGCCTAATGCGGCAAGACGATGTGGAAGCCGCGACACGCGCCTTGCTTGCTCATCCCTTGACCGCTGGGGGCATGTGACATGGCGCTGACCCACTTTGATGGCAAGGGGGATGCCCATATGGTGGATGTGTCGGACAAGGATGTGACTGCCCGCGTCGCCACGGCTGTCGGATACATCAAGATGGCTGCGGAAACGCTTGGTATTATTACCCAAGGCACCGCCAAGAAAGGTGATGTTTTGGGGGTCGCAAGGCTTGCTGGCATTATGGCGGCCAAAAAGACGTCTGATTTGATTCCGCTCTGTCATCCCTTGCCGATTACCAAGGTCTCAGTCGACCTGACCCCTGATCCTGATTTGCCCGGTGTGCGCATTGAAGCGACTGTCAAAACCACGGGACAAACAGGCGTCGAGATGGAAGCGCTGACGGCCGTGAATGTCGCTGCCCTGACCGTCTATGACATGACCAAGGCTGTCGACAAGATGATGGAAATCGGCGGCGTGCATGTGACGTTGAAAGATGGCGGCAAGTCCGGTCGCTTTACGGCCCCATGATTTCTGTCGATGAGGCGCTTAGCGCGCTCTTTGATCTGGTGTCCCCGTTGCCTGTTGAAACGGTGTCTTTGCGGGATGCCCATAACCGCGTGTTGGCCCAAAATGTGACTGCCAAGCGCGATCAACCGCCCTTTTCAGCCTCTAGCATGGATGGCTATGCGATTCGCGCGGATGAGGCCGAGCGTCATGCCATCTTGAAAGTTGTCGGTGAATCTGCTGCCGGACATCGCTTTGACGGTGTGCTCAAGCCCGGTCAGGCTGTGCGTATTTTCACGGGCGCCCCGGTGCCTGAGGGCGCTGATTTCGTGGTGATCCAAGAAGATGTCACGCGAAAAGGCGATCTGATCACACTTACGGCCGAGCATCTGACCAAGAACAATATTCGCGCCAAAGCCACGGATTTTGCCGCTGGCACGACCGTCAAAGCCCCGTTGCGCCTTGGCCCTGCCGAGATTGCATTGCTTGCAGGCATGAACATCGGCCAAGTGCCTGTCACCCGTGCGCCGAAGGTGGCGCTTGTGTCGACCGGAGACGAGCTTGTGATGCCGGGGGAAACCCCGTCTGAGGACCAGATTATAGTGTCTAACACATTCGGGCTGCGTGCTATGCTGCTGGCGATGGGTGTTGAGGTTCAGATGATGCCAATCGGGCGCGATACGCCGGAGGCTCTGCACTCAGTTTTGCGTATGGCGCAGGGCGCCGATTTGATTGTGACCATTGGCGGCGCCTCTGTCGGAGACCATGATCTTGTGGGCAAGGTTGCAGCCGAGATGGGCTTGGACCAGTCGTTCTATAAGGTCGCGATGCGCCCCGGCAAGCCCCTTATGGCGGGCCGGATTGGCGATGCGATGATGATTGGTCTGCCGGGCAACCCTGTGTCCGCGATGGTGTGCGGGCATGTTTTTCTGGCCCCTGTGATCCGCGCGATGCAAGGACTGCCTGCCGTGGCGGCGGAACGCGTTATGATGCCATTGTCTGCGCCGATGGGCGCGAACGGGCCGCGCGAACACTATATGCGTGGGGTTGCCGCGGGCGGGCTCGTTGCGCCGCTGGACCGTCAGGACAGTTCTTTGCTGTCGGTATTTGCGCAATCCAATGCTTTGATCGTGCGCCCCATCGATGATCCTGCGCGGAATGTTGATGATTTGGTCCCTGTTATTCTTTTGTAAACCTGTTCTTGGTTAAGCTGTTGTTGACACAAACCAAGAACACAAATAGAACAAAGGGATATCTGACAGTTGAGGGCCAGAGCATGTTGACCAAAAAACAACTCGATTTGCTGAACTTTATTCAAAAACGCGTCCAGCGTGATGGGGTTCCGCCAAGTTTTGACGAAATGAAAGAAGCGCTGGATTTGCGCAGTAAGTCGGGCATTCACCGCCTGATCACCGCCTTGGAAGAACGCGGCTTTATCCGCCGTCTTGCCCACCGCGCGCGTGCGATTGAAATTGTGAAGCTGCCTGAAAGCATGGGCGGCGCGCCGACCGCTGGCTTTACGCCGAAGGTTATTCAGGGCGACAAGCCTGACAGTCCGCCCCCGTCAAATGCGATCCCTGTTCAGATCAACGCGATGGAATTGCCTGTGATGGGCCGTATTGCTGCCGGTGTTCCGATTGAGGCCATTTCGCAGGTGTCCCATTCTGTCGCCGTTCCCGGTGAGATGCTGCGCGGTGTCGGCGATCATTACGCTTTGGAAGTCAAAGGCGATTCCATGATTGATGCCGGTATCAACGACGGTGATGTCGTTGTGATCCGTGAGATCAACACCGCTGACAACGGCGATATTGTTGTGGCCTTGGTCGAAGACCATGAAGCCACTTTGAAACGGTTCTACCGCCGTGGCGATGCCATCGCCTTGGAAGCCGCCAACCCTGCCTATGAGACCCGCATGTTCCCGCATGATCAGGTGAAAGTGCAGGGCAAGCTGGTTGGGTTGATCCGCACCTATTGAGATTTCAAGTTATGCAGTCGAAAGGGGCGGCCTTCGCGGGTCGCCTTTTTCATTGGTTCCAGAGCCTTTGCCCCGACACGTCCCGCGCTGTGGTTGTCTGCACTTTGGTTCCTTGTGCTGAGATGGCCAGACTGCCTGTTTGGCTAAGCCGTTTGGGATCATAGATATCGCACCCTTTTGGCATGTTTGTCGCCGCAACACTGGTCACCACAATCGGGTTTTTCGCGCATAGCGACGTGTCAAACCCTGCCAGCGCACGCTTGCCGGACAGATGCACCAAGGGGCGTCCTCCGATCATTGCCTGTTCCGGCCATTTCGCGGCTGCGCTTTCCTGATCGCTGCCGTCTCCATCGTTTTCCAACCAGTTCTCAGCCACAAACCCTGCCCCTTTGGGTTTGGACACGGCCCGCCCTTGGTCGGTCATGATGCTGATCAAGGTGCCGCTGTCTGCGATAAGCACTTGTGGTCGTTCCGCCTGTCCCCAAAGCAAAAATGACCCGATGACCGGTATCAGTCCCAAACTGCGCACCCGCCCTTGCCACAGAATGATGAACAGGCACCCCAAGGCCATCATCGGCAGTACATACGATGGCGGCCCGGCGACAAAGCCGCGCGCGCCCTCTAGGCTTGAGACCCATGCCGCCACGCTTAGGATCCATTGCAAACCAAGGCCCATGACCCAAAGTCCCCATGCCTCTAGCCCGAAGGGTGCAAGGCAGGCTGCGACCACGGCTGCGGGCATGACCATCACCCCCATGAGCGGCACTGAAGACAGGTTGGCGATTAGCCCGTAGCGGGAGAATGCGTTGAAATGTGCCGCCCCGATGGGGGCTGTCGCAAAGCCTGCCACGGCCGATGAGATCACCACTGACAGAACCCCGTTGACCCATTTCGGCAACCTGTACATCCGTCTGTCGCGCAGCCCCGCGAAGACGGCCACAAGCGCCGTTGTGGCTGCGAATGACATCTGGAACCCTGGACCCATAAGGGCTTGCGGCCATATGCACAGCACGAGGATTGCCGCCATTGCCACCCCGCGCAGGCTAAGCGCCCGTCTGTCGAGTGTGATCGCTACAAGCGCTACGGCCACCATGATATAGGCCCGCTGCGTTGCGATATTCCCCCCTGACAGCATCAGGTATCCGGTCGCGACCACGAGCGCGAGGATTGCCGAGAGTTTTTTGGCTGGTAGCCTAAGCCCCCAGCTGGGTATCGCTGCGAACCCTATGCGAAAGCTCGCGAAGACGAAGCCTGCTAGGATGCCCATGTGCAGCCCTGAGATTGCCAGTAGGTGCGCCAGATTGCTGATCCGCAGGTCTTCGAGCGTGTCTTGACTGATGGCGCTTCTGTCGCCTGTGGTCATGGCTGTCGCGAACCCGCCAAGATCACCCTTGAGAACCGCTTGGACGCGCGCTGATCCCGCCATTCTGATCCGGAAAATCAGGTTTTCTGAAGGGTTAGGCGCCGCAGAGTAGAGCACCGGCACCCGTGTGTACCCGACCCCGCCCAAGCCTTGGAACCATGCGTGGCGTTGGAAATCGAAACCGCCGGGTTCTACCGGGCCTTGCGGTGGTGAGATATGGGCGGTGGTCATGATGCGCCCGCCGGGGAGGACGTCGAGCCCTGCGGCCTTGCCGTGCAGCGATATGCGGACTTTATACGGTGTCCGTTCAGGTGATGTGTCGCGTAACACCACCCTGTCGAGCGTCAGTCGCACCGCGTCGCTGGCTGATTTGTCCATCGCGATGATCCGGCCC
This sequence comes from uncultured Sulfitobacter sp., assembly GCA_964636575.1. Classification (GTDB taxonomy): domain Bacteria; phylum Pseudomonadota; class Alphaproteobacteria; order Rhodobacterales; family Rhodobacteraceae; genus CAZWSE01. The sequence goes on from CAZWSE010000046.1 coordinate 20,152, forward strand.
TCGACGGGACCGTAGTAGCGCCAGCTGAGCTTTGGGTGGTCGTATTGATGTGCCCTGAACCCTGCGATGTTGAAGCCGAGTGCGGCGATGGTCAGTGCGTAGAAAAAGGGGGCATATGCGGGGTTGCTTATGCGGCCTATCCCCCAGAACAGCAGACCCGCTAAGGCAACGCCGATGTAGTGCGCCTTGTCCGGTTCAAACCTGAGCATAAAGTATGCCCCGATCCCCAGTGCGAGGCAGACCGGCACCCAGCCGAACAGATGCCCCCTTTGGCGCAATAACGAGCTTTCGATTTGGGCGAATGCCCCCATGCTTGCCCCTTGGTTCTGGCTTGGATAGATAGGCCCCAACCCTTACCCCGTTCATGGTTAGTGAAAGATTAAGATCCGCATGTCCAAGCCTGTTGTCACCCGTTTCGCGCCCTCTCCGACTGGGTATTTGCACATTGGCGGCGCGCGCACTGCTTTGTTCAACTGGCTCTATGCCCGTGGGCGTGGCGGGACGTTTTTGCTGCGCATCGAGGACACGGACCGTGCCCGATCAACCCCTGAAGCCACCGCTGCTATTTTGCAGGGCATGGCGTGGTTGGGGCTCGACCATGATGGCGATGTGATCAGCCAGTTTGAGCGTGCAGACCGCCATGCGGAGGTGGCTCATGATCTTCTGGCCCAAGGCAAGGCCTATAAGTGCTTTTCGAGCCAAGACGAGATTGCAGCCTTCCGCGAGGCAGCTAAGGCAGAAGGCAAGTCCACCCTGTTCAAAAGCCCGTGGCGCGATGCTGATCCTGCGAGCTTTCCGGATGCCCCGTTTGTGGTGCGGATCAAATCACCCGACGAAGGCCAGACCGTTATTCGCGACCAAGTGCAGGGCGATGTGACCATTCGCAACGACCAGTTGGACGATATGGTGCTTTTGCGCGCGGATGGCACGCCTGTTTATATGCTGGCGGTTGTGGTCGATGACTATGATATGGGCGTGACCCATGTGATCCGTGGCGATGACCATTTGAACAATGCTGCCCGTCAGATGATGATTTACCACGCGATGGGCTGGGACCTGCCCGTTTATGCTCATATCCCACTGATCCACGGGCCGGACGGGAAAAAGCTATCCAAACGGCATGGCGCTTTGGGTGCGCAAGAATACCAAGGTATGGGCTATCCAGCGGCGGGTATGCGCAACTATCTTGCCCGTTTGGGGTGGAGCCACGGGGATGACGAGTTTTTCACCGACGCGCAGGCTTTGGAATGGTTTGATCTGGGCGGTATTGGCAAGAGCCCTGCCCGTTTTGATACGGCCAAGCTCGAAAATCTGAGCGGTCAGCATATTGCTGCGTCAGATGACGCTGCATTGCGGAAAGAGATTGAAGCCTATTTGGACGTATCTGGGGAAGCCGCTTTGACTGACGCGCAGTCACAAGGTCTTGAAGCGGCTATGTATTGCCTTAAAGAACGCAGCCGCACTTTTCCAGAACTTCTTGATAAGGCGGCATTTGTCTTGGCAAGCCGACCGATTGTACCGGACGAGAAATCTGCGAAAAATCTCGACTCTGTATCCCGTGGTATACTGAACGAATTGACGCCGCATCTGCAAAATGTTAGCTGGACCCGAGACGACTTAGAGACGGTCATGGCTGGGTTTTGCGAAGCCCATGACACCAAGTTCGGCAAGCTGGCCGGCCCGTTGCGGGCAGCCCTCGCAGGACGCGCCGTGACCCCATCTGTCTACGATATGATGCTAGTATTGGGCCGCGATGAAACACTGGCCCGTTTAAATGACGCCGGTGCCTGAAGGACGTTAAGTTTTTCGTAGGCTGCACCCTATACCACGACTGCGCTGAACAGCCGGTGCGATTGCGAAAAAGCCTATTGAGGCTTTGCAACGCCCTGAATTTGAAAGGGAACGACATGACGGATGCAAAAAAGACTGCCACGCTGAGCTTGGATGGAAAAGACTATGACCTACCGGTCTATTCCCCGACCGCTGGCCCCGATGTCATCGACATTCGCAAGCTTTACGGTCAGGCCGATGTGTTCACCTATGACCCTGGTTTTACCTCGACCGCCGCTTGCGACAGCACGATCACCTTCATTGACGGTGAAAAAGGTGAATTGCTACACCGTGGCTATCCAATCGATCAACTGGCTGAAAAGTCTCATTATTTAGAAGTGTGCTATCTGCTGTTGTATGGTGAGTTGCCCTCTGCCGCAGCGCTTGAAAAGTTCGAGCATACGATCACCAACCACACAATGCTCCACGAGCAAATGCAGAACTTCTTCCGCGGGTTCCGCCGTGATGCGCACCCGATGGCCATTATGACCGGTGTTGTTGGCGCGATGTCTGCATTTTATCACGACAGCACCGACATCAGCGATGAGCACCAGCGCGAAGTTGCGTCGCATCGCTTGATCGCCAAGATGCCAACCATTGCCGCTTGGGCCTACAAATATTCAATCGGGCAGCCGTTTGTCTATCCGCGCAATGATCTGGACTATGCGTCAAACTTCTTGCGGATGTGCTTTGCGGTGCCTGCCGAAGACTATGTGGTTGATCCGATCCTAAGCCGTGCGATGGACCGTATCTTTACTCTACACGCCGATCACGAGCAGAACGCATCGACATCGACTGTACGTCTTGCGTCTTCATCCGGAGCCAACCCTTTTGCCTGTATCGCTGCGGGTATTGCCTGTCTTTGGGGCCCTGCCCACGGTGGCGCGAACCAAGCCTGTCTTGAGATGCTGAAGGAAATCGGCAGCGTTGACCGGATCCCTGAGTTTATCGCCCGTGCGAAAGACAAGAACGATGATTACCGCCTGATGGGTTTTGGCCACCGCGTGTACAAGAACTTTGACCCGCGTGCGACCGTGATGAAGAAGTCCGCCGACGAGGTGCTTGAGCTTTTGGGCGTTGAGAACAACCCGCTGTTGCAGGTCGCGATGGAGCTTGAGAAGCAAGCTCTTGCCGATCCGTACTTTGCTGAAAAGAAATTGTTCCCGAATGTCGATTTCTATTCTGGCATTATCCTCGAAGCGATGGGCTTTCCGACATCCATGTTCACGCCCATTTTCGCCCTGTCCCGCACGGTTGGTTGGGTGAGCCAGTGGCAGGAAATGATCGCTGATCCGCAAAACAAGATCGGCCGTCCACGTCAGCTCTATCTGGGCGCCACGGCGCGCGACTACGTGGACATCGAAAGCCGGTAAATGCCCCTTTAGAATGGCGCAAAGTGAGCACTTTGCGCCATTTTTACAGAGAATCATTGGTTAATAGTTTGACAATTTTTGACTGCGACTCATGCAGATTGTCGTTATTTTTCAGCTTAAAGCCCGCCTTGTTGCTGCCATTGTTTCGCCACATTCTCCAATAGAGCCTGAAACTTGACGGTGCAGAACCGTCCTCTTAGCCTTTGATTTGATTGTTAATCAGGGTGCTATGTTATGTTTCAGATACTTGCTTTGGCTTTGCCAGGCTTGCTCATTGCCTACGGGCTGGGCGCCTTGATTGAAGACAACGCCACAGATCGCAGTGACGATTTCACAGGCACTGACGGCGACGACATGATTGATGCTGGCAACGGCGACGATCTGTTAAGCGGCCTTGATGGCGATGACATCCTGATTGGCGGATCAGGCGACGATGGGCTTTCCGGTGGCGATGGTGATGACATCCTTTTGGGCCAGCAAGACGAAGATGTCCTGCGCGGCGATGCGGGCGATGACTATCTCCAAGGTGGTGTTGGTCAAGACATCCTGAACGGCGGCACAGGCAGCGACTGGCTGCAAGGTCTCGATGGTGACGATGAAATCCTTGGCATGGGTGGCAATGACATCCTGATCGGTGGCAATCAGTCAGATACCCTGGAAGGCGGCGCTGGTGATGATCTGCTGGTCGGCGGCATCGGACTTGGGCCTGCGGTTGATCTTGATGAGTTGATCGACATACGCAGTGGCACCCCTGTTGCAGATGCGCTTGGCGTCGCCGACGAAGACGTGATCCGCCTGCGAGACGACAACGAGGCCGACATCCTTGAAGGTGGCGATGGCGACGATATTCTTGCCCTCGGCACGTCTGACACCGGCACTGGCGGTGCTGGCAACGATGTGTTCGGCCTGCTTGAAAATGCCGGAAATGCAGGTCCTGCCCTGCTGACCGACTATGACCCCAGCGAGGACCAACTGGTAATTTTGGTCAGTGACATCAACACCAATTTGAACTTGAGCCTGTCTGACGACAATGGCGATGCCTTGATCATGTTGGATCAGAAAGTGCTTGCCCGTGTGTCTGGCGGCACGGGGCAGTTTGCCCTGTCTGATTTGAACGTTGTTGCGCAGTCTTCGATCTCGCTCCCGACTTAAACCTTACAAAAGAACAAGAAAACGATAGGACGAACCCCATGGCCACAGCTCAATACCTTTCTCGTGGATATGTCAGAGGCTCCCTTGCATCGACACGGATCAAGACGCCCGAAACCGTAATGGTCAAAGACCCCAAAGCCAATGCAGAGCATTTGGTTGTAGTGCACCCCTGCGGCAGCACAAAGCCGGTTGTCACCGTTTCTGAAGGCCCCGAGCTACAACAGATCATCAGCGCAGACGGCGTACCTGTTGCGATTGTTGCCAATGGCAATGCGCTGAAGGCCACCGACATTCAGGTGATCGAATGCGATGCCGGTGGGACCATGCGTTTGTAAGAACGGGTGGCTTAGCGTCCTTCGTAGTTCGCTTCACGCTTTTGCAAGAAGGCCAATACGCCTTCTTTGAAGTCCCGCGTCTTGCCACAATCCCCTTGCAGTTTCGCTTCCAGTGAAAGCTGGTCTGCGAGTGTATTGTCAAAGCTGCTTCTGATCGCTTCCTTCGCCGCTTTGTAGGCGGCGGTTGGCCCTTTGGCCAAGTGGGCTGCACGGGATTGCCAGTGCGCCTCGAACGCATCATCGGCCACGGCTTCCCAGATCATGCCCCAGTCGTCCGCCTGTTGCGCAGTGATCTTGTCAGCAAACAGAGCCGCCCCCATCGCTTTGGCCATTCCCATTTGCCGTGGCAGCATCCAAGTGCCACCCGCATCCGGTATCAGCCCGATCCGTGTGAAGGCTTGCAAGAAGTAGGCCGATTGCGTTGCAATCACCACGTCCGCAGCCAGAGCGAGGTTCGCCCCTGCCCCTGCTGCCGCGCCGTTGACGGCGCAGATTGTGGGCACCGGGCACTCATAGATCGCGTTCAGCATCGGCACGTATTCGTCTCGTAATGTGCGTTCCAGATCGAGGCTGCTGGCTGATGCCCCGTCGCCAAGATCCTGACCGCTGCAAAAGGCGCGGCCTGTGCCTGTTAGAACCACGACCCGTGCCGCTTGCCCCGCTGCTTTAACCGCATGCGCAATTTCTGCCCGCATGTCGCTGTTCAGTGCATTCATCACATCCGCCCTGTTCAGGGTCACGACGGCCACGTCATTGGTGATTTCGAGCGAAATTGTTGAATAATCCATCTGCCGCGTCCTTTTGTGATCGGGTTGAACCAAGTCTTACTGCAGTTTTGCGCCTTGGCCAGACTGAACGGCGCGTCAGTCTTTCATAATCTGGTCGAGCCGCGCTTGTTCTTCTGTGGTCAGCGCCGTTTCTTTCGCTGCCTGAGGCGCGCGTCCGCGCAGATAGCCCGCCCCTAGTCCCGCGCCCAAAAGCAGCATCAGCGGACCGGCAGCCCAAAGGATCCAGTTTGAACCTATCCCGGTGGGTTTCAGCAATACGTACTCACCATAGCGATCGACGATGAAATCGATGACTTCTGCGTCGCTATCCCCTGCGACCAGCCGTTCGCGCACCAAAAGCCGCAGGTCGCGGGCAAGTTCGGCGTTGGATTCGTCGATGGATTCGTTTCGGCAGACCAGACAGCGCAGGCCTGTTGAAAGGTCCCTTGCGCGCGCCTCCAGTGCGGCATCTTCGAGGATTTCGTCCGGCTCTACCGCCCAGATCGGGCTGGCAAGAAGCATCAGGATCAAACAGAGCCGTTTCATTCCGCCGCCACCTGCCGTTGCTTTTGCGCCCCTGCTGCCACACGGAACCGTCTGTCAGAGATCGAAAGCGTGCCGCCGATGGCCATCATCAAGCACCCGAGCCAGATCCAGTTGGTCAGCGGTTTGATGAAAGTGCGCACCGTCCAGCCACCGTTGTTTTGAGCATCCCCGATCACAACGTAGACATCGCGCAGGAACCGGTAGTCGATTGCGGCCTCTGTCGTGGGCATTTCGGCCACCGGATAGATCCGCTTTTCCGGTCTGAGTTGCGCGATTTCTGATCCGTTTTTCGCAAGCGTCAGATGCCCCATGGTTGAAATGTAGTTAGGGCCGGTCACCTGTTCGACTTTGTCCAATGTCAGCTCATAGGCCCCGACCGAGAAGGTTTCGTCTAATTGCGCGACCCTGATGTCTTCTTGTTGCCACGCCGTCAGCCCTGCGATCCCGACCATGGTCACCCCAAGCCCTGCATGGGCTGTGGTTTTCCCCCAATCTGCACGTGGAAGCCGTGTTAGGCGGCTTAGGCGGTTGTTGCCGCGGCCTGTACGTGTCCAAACATCGACCAAAGCCCCGAAGACCAGCCAAGCGCCGAGGAACACGCCCACGGGTCCAACTGCCGAGCGTCCTGTTTGCATGGACCAAGCTAGACCGCCCAAGGCGATCGCTAGAAGGAAGACGTATTTCAATGGTGCAAAGGCCCGTGAAATCACACCGCGTTTCCATGGGATCATCGCCCCGACTGGCAGGATCAACCCGAGCAGAACCATAAAGGGTGTGAAGGCCATGTTGAAGAATGGCGGTCCGACCGAGAGTTTCCGGTCGAAGAACATCTCTGCAATCATGGGCCACATCGTGCCCACAAAGACGACGAAACAAGATACCGCCAGAAGGATGTTATTGGCCAGCAAGGCCCCTTCGCGGCTGACTGGCGAGAACACACCGCGTGCTTCCATTGCGGTTGCGCGGAAGGCGTAGAGGATCAATGCCCCGCCCATAAAGAAGGCCATGATCATCAAGATGAACACGCCCCGTTCGGGATCGTTTGCGAATGCATGTACAGACGTCAGCAGGCCTGACCTTACGATAAATGTCCCGATCAGCGAGAACCCGAAAGCGAGGATCGCCAGCAGGATGGTCCAGCTTTTGAGGCTTTCCCGCTTTTCCACGACAATGGCTGAATGGAACAATGCCGCTGCAAGCAGCCATGGCATGAAGGACGCGTTTTCTACCGGATCCCAGAACCAGAAGCCACCCCAGCCAAGCTCGTAGTAAGCCCACCAAGAGCCAAGTGCGATCCCGATGGTCA
>CAZWSE010000047.1:0-27271 GCA_964636575.1 uncultured Sulfitobacter sp.
ACATTGCAGCTTGAAATACGAGCTTAACAGTCTCCGGTAAAACCGGGGCGGTTCATAGTGTCCATTAAGCTTGGTATTGTCGTATCTTGGAAACAAGTTTCGATTGATCAGCCGATCTCTTCAACTCGCAAACTTAAGCAAAATGATCGTGGAAGATGGACAACATGCATGAGTGACCAAGTTTAACCTCTCCAAGACCGCCGCGAATAGCTTTTTGTCTGCAATGGTGAGGTTGTGGGAAGACGCCAAGCCGAGAGTCGAAGCGTTACAGCCAGTACTGCCTTACAAAGCCAGATATCCGATCCCGCAAAATGCGACAGCGCAGCCTGCCCACTGCGGAACAGTCATTCGTTCCTTCAAGAACGCCCAAGCCATGACAATTGTTAAAAGCCCGAAAACGGATGAGGCGACGGCCGCGTATTGGGCATCGTGTAACCCGCCCGCAGATATAACCGAAATCAATGCGACCCCGTCTGCCAGCCCCATAAGGCAGAGCACTGGAAATGCTCTTCGGCCGGGCCATGCTGGGAGGCGCCACATCAAGATCCCGCCCACAAGCAGCACGATCGCTGTTACGCGTGTCACGAGCGTTACCGGCAGATCATGGGACAATGTTGTGGCCCACTGTCCTAGCGCAAAAGTGCCAGCAAACCCGATTGCGGCGATGCCCGCGTAGAGAATTGTCTTCCCTTTTGGGGGCACGTCGCCTGCACTGTCATCGGACAATGCCGCGACAATGGATACCCCGACCACAATGGCGATCACCGCGCTCCATTGAAACCCGGTGATCTGTGCCCCCCGCGCTGCAGCCCAGCCAACAGACAAGATTGGGTAGCTTGCGATGATCGGGGCGACGAGCCGGACAGGTCCGCGCTGAAACGCTCCGTAGAGCCCTAGACTGGCGATCAGAAAAAACACGCCCGACGCGATCGAGAGCCAAAGCGCGTCGCGGGGCAGGGCGATGAACCCGTCGCTGACGCCCATTAGCCCGAGATGAAAGACCAACCCTGCGGACAGAACCGTCAGCAAGGACGCCATTAAAGGGGTGTTCTGGCTGATGTAGCGGACACAGATATCGTGAAATCCCCAGCAAAAAGCTGCGATCAGCCCAAGTGTCAAAGCGCTCATGAGGGCTTACCCTTGGAATAGGTTCGATGATTGCGCATGATGCTCCGAATTGATTTGCCCAAGGCGGCGTTTTCGACTTATTCTTAGCATTAAATAAATATTCCGCTCATGCAACACGAGGGATCTGATGCTTGACGATTATCTTAAAGTGCCACCGGGGCCTCCGAAACCCAGTTCCGTCACGCGCCCTTCCGTTTTCTCGATGCCCGAAGGTGTTGAGCGTTACGTTGTTGAGGGCGCTGGCGCTGTTCTGATCCCAGTCGAGGCCGGTGACGGATTGACGATCATCAACGACGAAGGCGGGCAGCCCTGCGAGATCGTGGCTGCTGATACGAAAGGCCGGATTGATCTTGGTATTCTTGGTGTCGTGGCCTCAGGAACTGCCAAGGGTTTGATGGACTTGTTGACCAGCAGTGACCAATCCCTGCGCGGGTTTCGGATGAGCCTTGATGCGCGCAAAATAGATTTGGCCAAAGGCGACGCGCTGCACCTGTTTGAAGCGACCACACCTGCCAAGACCGAGACCGAACTTCGGGCAAAGCGAGACGGGGTCGTTATCATCGCGGCCCCCGCTGGCCCGATGGACGTCGAAGTGCAAGACACTGCCACGCCGCTTACGGTGATGGTCAAACGCGCGGTCATCAAACCGCGCAAGACCTTTGAACTGCCCGATCCATTGGCCGATCCGGTGGCTGATATCCGTGTCCATTCCCAAACCGCAGAGGCGTTTTTCGTCAAGGCTGGCGACTATATCCAGATCATCGACAAAGATGGTCGCCAGTGTACGGATTTTGAGTGCTTTAGTGCCCGTAAGCTCGACAAGGGGATCGAGCACGCGCTTGATGTGACCACCACTCGTACCCTGATGGGCCACGCCTATCCAATGCCGGGCCTGCACGCGAAGTACTATGATCAGGAAATGGTGCCATTGGTTGAGGTGGTGCAAGACACCTGTGGCCGCCATGATGCTTTTGCCTTGGCGTGCAGTGCCAAATACTATGATGACATCGGATACCCCGGACACATCAACTGCTCTGAAAATTTCAATGCGGCTTTGTCAGAATTCAATGTCACAGGCCGACCTGGCTGGATGGCGATCAACTTCTTCTTCAATACATTCCTTGATGAACACGGTGTCATGTACGCGGATGAGCCTTGGTCTCGCCCCGGCGACTATGTGTTGCTACGCGCTTTGACGGATATCGTTTGTGTCAGCTCGGCCTGTCCCGATGACACCACTGCCGCGAACGGATGGAACCCCACCGATATTCATGTCCGCACCTACAGCGGCAAAGAGACTTTCAATCGCGCCGTTGCGGTGCGTGCGACCCCAAATTCGGAGCCAAAAATGACCAAGCAAACCGGTTTCCATGACAGCTTTGCCAAACACACCCGCAACTTTGTCGAGTACCAAGGCTATTGGTTGGCAAACTGTTTTGCCAAGGAAGGTCCGATCGAAGAATACCACGCTTGTCGTCAAAAGTCGGTGATCCTTGATCTGTCGCCTTTGCGCAAGTTTGAGGTCACCGGTCCTGACGCCGAAGCCCTGTGTCAGTACATTTTCACCCGTAACATGAAAACACTGCCCATTGGCGGCGTAGTCTATACAGCCATGTGCTATGAGCACGGCGGCATGGTCGATGATGGCACCGTTTTTCGACTGGGTCGCGATAACTTCCGCTGGATTGGCGGGTCTGACTATGGCGGCGAATGGATGCGCGAGCAGGCTGAAAAGCTGGGGCTGAACGTGCTGGTTCGGTCCTCAACTGATCAATTGCACAACGTCGCTGTCCAAGGTCCTGAAAGCCGCGATTTGTTGCGCAAGCTCGTGTGGACGGCACCGCATAATCCTGAGTTCGACCAACTTGGGTGGTTTCGGTTTACCCCCGCAAGGTTGCGCAACGAGGCAGGCACCCCCTTTGTCGTTAGCCGGACCGGCTACACCGGAGAATTGGGATATGAGGTCATGTGCCACCCCAAAGACTGCACCGAAATTTTCGACGCCATTTGGGAGGTGGGGCAAGACCACGGTCTGAAACCCATGGGCCTAGAGGCGTTGGACATGGTGCGTATTGAGGCTGGTCTGATTTTTGCAGGCTACGACTTTTCCGATCAAACCGACCCGTTTGAGGCGGGCATTGGGTTCACGGTGCCGCTGAAATCCAAGCCAGATGACTTTATTGGCCGCGATGCCTTGATCCGCCGCAAGGAGAACCCTCAGCGCAAACTTGTTGGCCTCGATATCGACAGCCAAGTTGAGGTTGGGCACGGCGATTGCATCCACATGGGACGCGCGCAGGTGGGCGAGGTCACGTCTTCTATGCGCTCGCCCTTGCTGGGTAAGAACATCGCCTTGGCACGGGTGGACGTAGCCCATGCTGACGACGGCACGGCGCTTGAGATCGGTAAGCTTGACGGGCAACAGATGCGCCTGCCAGCCACTGTGCGCAGCGTTACCGCGGCCTTTGATCCCGGTAAGGAAAGGCCACGCAGTTGATCCGCTTTGCTTTGACGCTGGCTGTTCTAATAGGGGCTGTGTCGGTTGGCGCTGCGCAGGCGCAATCGGTCAAGTTACAGTCGCATGAAATTGGTGCGCTGCTGACGGGCAATACGGCTGTCGGAGAGTGGCAGGGCGCCAAATATCGCCAGTACTTTGATGCAGACGGATCCACGATTTACGCGCAAGAAGGAACGCGGTCGACCTTAGGCCAATGGCGCGTTGAGAATGATGAGTATCAATCCATCTGGAAAGGCGATCCAGACTGGGAAGGCTGGTTCGTTATGGAATACGCAGGCGCGTTTTTCTGGGTCAGCAAAACCACCCCACCAACACCGTTTGAGATGCTGGAAGGTCAGCAACTGGTTGTGGAGTGAGACTGGCCGTTGGAACTTTGGGCGTATTGATTTTCACTTTTCCGGTCTTGGCTAATCCGTTTTGTGATGCGTATTTCGGCTCAAATGTAGTGCCGGAAACCGCTGATTGTCATCGATCGTTGTCTGAGACAGGCGCAAAACAACTGCATTGCAAGTGGGGCTTTGAATACCGTGACAAGGCTGCGAGACGCTTTTTTGAAAGTCTCATTGCTGATGTCGCAGACTGTTTGGGGCCAAAGGCTGTTCGAGGAAACGACCTGGGCGTCAACCATCCGGACAGCTATGACCTGCGCATTTTTCGGTTGAAAGGATTGGAATACGCTGTGTCTTTGAAAGACAAAGGTGCGTTGCAGCAGACATTCGTATTTTTACGCGTGCCGCAACGCTAGAGGTTAGTTTTCCAGATAAACCTCAAGGCTATCGTCCATAGCATCCTTCCAAGGGGTGTGATGCTTAGGCGCCATGGTTCCCGTCATTACAGATTTATAGCCATTGTCACGGAAGGTCATGATGCCCTTCTTCTTGTGGCCCTTCCATTCCTTGAACGCCTTGCAGGCCCCTTCGACGTCAAAGCTTGGATAGTCTGTCTCGGATACGAGCTCCTTGATGTAGTCGCCCTGATACCAGATCGCGTCATAGTCATCCTCGCCTGCGTCTTCACGGGCCACGCGGTCTGCGACGTCTGCTTTCATGGCTGCGGTGTCTGGCATGTTGATCCGGCCCATGATCGCATCGCGGACCCACCAGGCTTGAGCGTCAAACATGTTGAAGGTGAACCATTGGTCCTGCATGCCGAGATAGAACAATGCGGGTTCGTCCACATAGGCGACCCCTTTGTACAGGTCTGCCGTTGCCAGCCGATTTGCCGTTTTCAGGCGCATGCTGTCGGGCAGGAAAGGGAAGTGGTGTTTGTAGCCTGTGCACAGGATCACCGCGTCGATGTCGCGGCTGGTGCCATCTTTGAAGTGCGCGGTATTGCCATCAACCTTGGTGAGCAGAGGGACTTCGGCCCAGTTGTCGGGCCAGTCGTATCCCATTGCCGCGGTGCGGTGGCTGACGGTGATTGATTTGGCCCCGTATTTCCAGCACTGGCTGCCGATGTCTTCAGCCGAATAGCTCGTGCCGACAATCAGGATGTCTTTGTCTTTAAACTCCATCGCGTCGCGGAAATCATGGGCATGGAGCACGCGGCCCTTGAAAGTTTCAAATCCGTCGAACTGAGGCACGTTGGGTGTGCTGAAGTGACCTGATGCCACGATGACGTGGTCGAAGCTTTCTGTGTATGTGTGATCTTTTGGCAGATCGCAGACGGTCACATTGAACTTGTCGCCCTCTTTTTCGACCCAGCGCACGGCCGTTTCAAACTTAATCTGATCTCGAACACCAGCCTTCTTCACCCGCCCTTCGATGTAGTCGAACAGAACGGCCCGCGGCGGGTAGGATGCGATCTGCTTGCCGAAGTGTTCTTCAAAACTGTAGTCGGCAAATTCCAGACCCTCTTTAGGACCATTAGACCACAGGTAGCGGTACATCGATCCGTGCACAGGCTCACCGTATTGATCGAGCCCCGTACGCCATGTGTAGTTCCAAAGACCGCCCCAGTTGGATTGTTTTTCAAAACAGACAACTTCGGGAATGTCGTCGCCCTTGGCCTGAGCAGATTGAAAAGCACGCAGTTGGGCGAGACCGGATGGACCGGCTCCGATGATTGCTACTCTTTTGGTCATGTCTGGCCCGTCCTTTTTTGAAAATCAGCTGTCCGTAGTCGAGCCTAAACCCACCCTGCAAGTCAACTAATTTTCTTGTCAGTAAACGAGGGTCTTTTCATTTTCCGGTCAAACCGCAATGATCTGCTTAAAGGGTAAACGCAAAACGGGGTGGACTGGCATGCAGGTAACAAAACCAACGCTAAGCTATTGGCTGGTGGCCGGGCTGGGACTGGTTTGGAACCTGATGGGCTGCCTGAACTACATCACGCAGACCAATCCGGACGTGGTCGCGCAGATGCCCGAAGCTTACCAAACACTGATCGCCAATCGCCCGACATGGGCGACCGGTGCTTTCGCGATTGGTGTTTTTGGTGGCGCTGTTGGGTGCATTTTGTTGCTTCTTAAACGCGCAGTCGCAAAGCCGGTGTTTGTTCTGTCCCTCGCTGGGGTGGTTCTGACAACACTGCATGCGGTAGTCTCATCCGGTGCGTCTTTGCAGGTGGCTTTGAGCGCTGGGTCATCCGTTCTGGTGGCGGTTGTCCTGTTGTGGGTCGCTGTGGCGGCTGGGGGAAAAGGTTGGCTTCGATAGAACAATCTACGTTATGAAAGCGTCGTTTTGGGCGTCGTAATCTGATCAGACTGCGTGGTGCGAACTTCGCAAAGTTTGAAGCATGGATGACGCGCAAACTTATCAACACCTGCTGGACCAGATGCGAACGGTTTACACCGCGCATCCCGAAACGAGTGCGTTCGCGTCGTTTCCACAGGATGTTGTGCGGCAGACGGTAACGCCGTTTCATGCGCCATGTGCAGAGGTTTTTGCGCAAGACACGACACTGACATCCACAGACTACCCGATGCTTCAAAACGCTATTGTTGCTGCAGGGCCTATTGCCCAATGGCGAGAAACCTACAAAGGAACAGACATTGGCGACACGTTTATGCGCCAGTTTGGCTGTTACTGTATCATCGGGGAGGGCGGTCCGTATCAGTCACAAAGCTTTCGAGCCTATATGGTCTATATGCCACCCGGCCTTTTCTATCCGCGCCACCATCATCCTGCTGAAGAGATGTATTTTGTGGTGTCGGGCAGCGCAAAGTTCCAACGTGAAGGCAGCGCTGATGAAGTGTTGATCGAGGGGCAGACAGCATTTCACGCAAGCAACCAACCGCATGCGATGGAAACCTTGAATGAGGCTGTGCTGTGTTTGGTATTTTGGCGGAACCGGTTTGAAACGCCGCCGGTTTTGACACCGGCGGACGAGTGTTTATCTGACGCGCGTTGTTAGATATCCAGCGTATTCGCCTTTTCCCAAGCCGAGAAGTGGCCGCAGAAATCATTCCATTCCTGATGCTTCATCTTTAGGTAGGCGGCTGAGAACTCTTCTCCCATCGCAGCTTTGAGACCTTTGTCTTTGTCGTAGGCACGCAGGGCATCCAGCATGTTCAAAGGTAGTTTTGGGGCGCCACGCACAGTGTGGCCTTCCGCATACATATCAATGTCGTGTCGCTTGCCGGGGTCAGCTTTGTTTTTGATGCCGGAAAGGCCCGCCGCAATGATCACGGCCTGCAACAGATAGGGGTTCGCCGCACCGTCGGGCAGACGCAGTTCAAACCGGCCGGGGCCGGGGACACGTACCATGTGGGTGCGGTTGTTGCCGGTCCAAGTCACCGTGTTTGGCGCCCATGTGGCGCCGGATGTGGTGCGCGGGGCGTTGATCCGTTTGTAGCTGTTGACCGTCGGGTTTGTGATCGCGGCAAGCGCACTTGCGTGCTTCATGATGCCCCCAAGGAAGTGTTTGCCTTGCTCGGACAGACCGACTTCGCCTGTTTGGCCTTCGCCTTTGCCCGCAAATACGTTGGTTTTGGCTGCCGATCCAGCCGCATCCCAAACCGAGATATGCGCGTGACAGCCGTTGCCCGTCAGCCCTTCAATCGGTTTGGGCATAAAGGTCGCGCGGTAACCGTGTTTTTCCGCGACGGTTTTGACCATGAATTTGAAGAAGCTGTGTTTGTCCGCAGTCCGCAGCGCATCGTCGAAATCCCAATTCATTTCCCACTGGCCATTCGCGTCTTCGTGGTCATTTTGGTAAGGGTTCCAACCGAGTTCCAGCATGTGGTCACTAATTTCGCGGATCACGTCGAGACGACGCATAAAGGCCTGCTGGTCATAGCAGGGCTTGGCGGCGGTATCGTTGGCGTCGCTGATTTCGTCACCCGATGGGGTCAGCAGGAAGAATTCAGCCTCAATGCCTGTTTTGACATGAAGACCCATGTCTGCGGCTTCGGCGATCAGTTTGTTCAACACGTTGCGCGGGGCCTGATCGACGGGTTTGTCTTCCATCACGCAGTTACCCGGCACCCATGCGATTTCTTTGTTCCACGGCAGGATGATGACAGCTTCGGGGTCTGGCACGGCCAGCATATCGGGGTGGGCAGGGGTGAGATCAAGCCACGTGGCGAAGCCCGCAAACCCTGCACCGTCTTCTTGCATATCCGCAATCGCACGTGCAGGCACTAGCTTGGCCCGTTGTCCACCGAACAGATCGGTGAAGGAGATCATGAAGTATTTGACGCCATTGGCTTCGGCGAATTTGGCGAGATCTGTTGGCATGGTATGTGTCCCTGTCTGTAAGAGAAGGGCGCGTGCTGTGGTCAGCCGCGCCCGTATTGTTGGTTAGTAAGATGTGTTTGGTTTGCCGGGGTACCAGTCGGTGCCTGCAAGTGGAATTTTGGCCATGGCGGCGGCTTCCATTGTCAGTGCCACAAGGTCTTCTGGCTCAAGGTTGTGCAGATGGTTCTTGCCGCAAGCCCGCGCGATGGTTTGTGCCTCAAGGGTCATGACCTTGAGATAGTTGCGCAAACGTCGCCCGCCCTCGATGGGATCGAAGCGTGCCATCAATTCAGGGTCTTGCGTGGTGATCCCCGCAGGGTCTTGGCCTTCGTGCCAGTCGTCATAGGCCCCTGCTGTGGTGCCAAGTTTGTTGTACTCAGCCTCGTACTTAGGATCGTTGTCGCCCAGTGCGATCAGCGCGGCGGTTCCGATCGCAACGGCGTCCGCGCCTAAGGCCATCGCCTTGGCGACATCTGCCCCCGAGCGTATGCCGCCCGACAGGATCAGTTGGACTTTGCGGTGCATGCCAAGGTCTTGCAGCGCTTCGACCGCAGGCCGCACAATCGCCAGCGTGGGTTGCCCGACGTGTTCGATGAATACATCTTGGGTGGCTGCGGTGCCGCCTTGCATTCCGTCCAGCACGACGGCGTCCGCGCCTGCTTTGATGGCAAGCGTCGTGTCATAGTAGGGCCGTGCGCCCGCGACTTTGACGTAGATTGGGACCTTCCAGCCTGTAATTTCGCGCAGTTCCAGAATTTTGATTTCCAGATCATCAGGGCCTGTCCAGTCCGGATGACGACAGGCTGATCGTTGGTCGATGCCTTTGGGCAGGTTGCGCATATGCGCCACGCGGTCGCTGATCTTTTGACCCAAAAGCATTCCGCCGCCGCCGGGTTTGGCCCCTTGGCCAACGACGATTTCAATGGCGTCTGCCTTGCGCAGATCATCGGGGTTCATCCCGTAGCGCGAGGGCAAGTACTGGTAGACAAGCTTGTCGGAATGGCCACGCTCTTCAGGGGTCATGCCGCCGTCGCCAGTGGTGGTTGAGGTGCCAGCAGCGGATGCACCACGGCCCAACGCCTCTTTCGCAGGACCTGACAAAGCGCCAAAGGACATGCCTGCGATTGTGATCGGGATATCCAGCTCAATGGGGTTTTCCGCGTTCAGCCCGCCGATGGTGACAGAAGTTTCGCACTTCTCGCGGTAGCCTTCGAGCGGGTAGCGAGAGATGGACGCGCCCATAAATAGCAGATCATCAAAGGACGGCACTTTGCGTTTCGCGCCACCACCACGGATGTCGTAGATGCCTGTGGCAGCTGCGCGGCGGATGTCGCTGTTGATATCTTGTGTAAAGGTTGCCGATTGGCGCGGCGTTGTGGTCGGGATCTTGTTGTCTGTCATTTCAATTGTCCCTTAATACGCGCCAGCGTTATCAACATCGAAGTTGTAGAGGTTTCGGGCAGAGCCATAGCGTGTGAACTCTGACGGGTCGGCGTCTATGCCTGCCTCATCCAGCAAGCCTTTCAGAATTTCGATATGCTCGGGCCGCATTTCTTTCTTTTCGCAGTCCGCGCCAAGGCTTTTGACTTTGCCGCGCACGAAAAAACGCGCCTCGTAGCAGCTATCTCCCAGCGCATCGCCCGCATCACCGCAAACGACCAGATTGCCGGATTGCCCCATGAAGGCTGACATGTGGCCGATGTTGCCTTGAACGACAATGTTCACGCCCTTCATGGAAATGCCACATCGCGAGGATGCATTGCCCTTGACCACAATCAGACCACCGTGGCCTGTAGCACCCAGATACTGGCTGGCATCGCCTTCAATGACGATCTTACCGGACATTATGTTCTCACCAGTGCCCGGCCCAGCGGACCCGTGGATATTCACAGTCGCTTGTTGGTTCATCCCAGCGCAGTAGTAGCCGGTTGAACCTTTGACTGTGACTTCAATCGGGGCATCCAGCCCGCAAGCAATGGCATGTGCGCCTTTAGGGTTCACAATTTCCCACGCGGTCTGGTTGGTGTTTTCGGCTTGGGCATGAAGCGTTTTATTCAGCTCGCGCAGGCCGACGTCTTGCAAGTCAATTGTCTGCATCTTTAAGCGGCCTTTTCAGAAACAGTAGGGGCCGCGCTGTGGCTCCAGAAATAAACGGTTGCGGGCTCGGGTTCCCAAACGCGGGCGTCTTCGATGCCGGGCAAGTCGACAAGCGCGCGGTATTCTGACCCAAAGGCCACGTATTGATCGGTTTCGGCCATAACCGCAGGTTTGCAAGCGATTGGGTCACGGACAACCCCGAACCCGTCTTTGGTGCCGACGACAAACGTGAAAAAGCCGTCGAGATCGTCCAAGGATCGTTCCAATGCTTCGCCTAGTGTTGCGCCGTTTTGCATTTGCCACGTCAGATAGGCAGCTCCGACTTCGGTGTCGTTTTCGGTTTCGATATGGATACCTTCACGGCGCAGTTTACGACGCAGTGAGTTGTGGTTGGACAAAGACCCGTTGTGAACAAGGCATTGATCGTCGCCCGTGTTGAAGGGATGCGCGCCCATCGTGGTTACGGCTGATTCCGTCGCCATGCGGGTGTGACCGATGCCATGGGTGCCGTTCATCTGCTCAATCGAAAAGCGAGCTGCCACATCTTTAGGCAGACCCACCTCTTTATAGATTTCAAGAGTATCACCCCGGCTCATGACCCGAATGGAGGGGGTGCTTTCGGCCAATGCCGCGCGTGCCGCAGCGATTGATCCGTGCGGCAATGACAGAACTGCATGGGTGCTGGTCACAGACATTTTGACGGGTCCACCCAGCACCTTTGTGAGTGCTTTGTCGAGTCCCGCAAAGTCCGTTTCAGGGGTATCAGATTGGATTACAAGTTTGCGCTTACCCTTTGACTCGTCTCCGTAAATCGCAATGCCAGCGCTGTCAGGACCGCGGTCTGTCATCGTGATCAACATTGAGGTCAACATCTGACCCAATTGGGGTTCCAGAGATTTGTCTTTCAGGAACAAGCCTACAATTCCGCACATGATGAAATCCTTCAAATGGCAACAGCGTCGGAGCATACCAGACGTCGAATCTGACGCTAGCACCAAAAAAATTCATGCTCAACTGTTAGGAAACTTTTTTTAACGACAGGCAAAAAACACTATGCAAATTCGGCATTGCGTGGTTCATTTGCGGCGAGCGACCTGCGTGACGAATGACGGGTTGCCACACACACAAGCCGACAAGGGGGTCAAATCCGTGGAAGAACAACTCGCTGAACTAGCCGCTAAGATAGCAGAGCTAGAAGCTGCATCAGGTGGTGCAGCCGTGACGAATACAGTATTCGCTGAAACCTACTACTATCTCACCATTCCTCTCATGATTATCATTCACGCAGGGTTTCTTGCCTATGAGATGGGCGCATCCCGCCTCAAGAACGTGTTGAGCTCGGGTGTGAAAAACATCCTCGCCTTCGCCTTTATGATTCCGACGTTCTATCTGTTCGGCTGGTGGGTCTACTTCGGCTTTCCGACGGGTATTCCCGGCGAGGCCGGACCTATGGGCATATCGGGCGTTGAATATGCCAACTCTATTGCTTGGGGCTGGGGCGAAAGCGCGCAATACATGGGTCCAAACATCGCCGATAATATCTCGGGCGTGTTCTTTGGAGCCTTTGCGCTGTTCGCTTGTACGACAGCATCCATTATGTCGGGCGCAGTGATTGAACGCATCCAAACGGTTGGCTTCATCATCTGCGCTGTTGTGCTTGGATCCTTTGCTTGGGTCGTTGCCGCCGCTTGGGGCTGGCACGCCGATGGCTGGTTGGTCACGCAATGGGGTGTCCATGACTTTGGCGCTGCGGGCCTTGTACACGCGGTTGCGGGCTTCTTTGCGCTTGGGGTTCTCATTAACCTTGGGCCACGCATCGGCAAGTTTAACGCTGATGGGTCCGCCAACCACATTCCGGGCCACAATATGCCACTGACGGTTGTTGGTCTGATGCTGATTATCGTCGGCTTCTGGGGCTTCTTGATGGCTTGCGTTGTTCCTCCGGGTGAGGCGTGGAGCTGGTTCCCAGACAAGTTTGCAACGATCTACGGCACACCCATTACGCTTGGTGCCTTGTCGTTCAACATTCTGATGGGTATCGCGGGCGGTATCATCGGCGCATGGCTCTTCACGCGTGATCCGTTCTGGATGATGTCTGGTGCTCTTGCTGGTATCATTTCAGTGGCCTCCGGTCTGGACATCTACTTCCCAGCCCATGCTTTCGTCATCGCCTTCTCTGCGGGTATCATCCTGAAGCCATGTGCGGACTGGTTGGAAAACCGCGGTATCGACGATGCGGTTGGCGCGGTCACAGTGCACGGCACAATCGGCCTTTACGGTGTGATCATGCTCGGTATCTGGGGCGCAGGTTTCCCTGCACTCGCGATCGACAATGCCCCAACGGTAAGCCTGATTGGCCAGATCGTCGGCGCGGTTGTGTTCTTCCTACTCGGGTTCGTGCCTGGCTACGTGACGTCGTTCATTCTGAATATGTTCGGTCTGTTGCGTGTCCGTGAAGGTGCAGAACTTGCAGGCATGGACGCCGTTAAGGTTCCAGCCGCAGGTTATCCTGAATGGGGCGGCGACGCACCTGTCACACCAGCGCATCCCGCTGAATAACGATAGATAAAGGAGAAACAGATGTTTCCATATGAAGAAGCAAACTGGGCTGTCGTAGATGGCGCGATGTTCATCGGCTGGGGCGGTGCTTTGCCCGGGATCACAACCCTGATCGCCGCTATCATCTGCATTCTGGTTTTGGTCATCGGTCAAACGTCCGAGACTGAGAAAGCCAAAAAGTTCGACAAGTAAGTCGGCTTAGATCTTAGAGAAGGGCTGCCTGTCGGGCGGCCCTTTTTTGTGTCTGTGTGCACGTACAGACTGCATCTGCCTTGAGTGTGTTCTTGTGGGGTTTTGATGTGGTCACCCCCGAGCCAAGCACAGATCCGCGAGCCCTGTGCCGTTTCGCGCGTCAAGGACTGACCGGTAAAGAAGCGATGGGAATAGGTGTAGCCTTTTGTTTGCCTGTTAGGAAACTTTTTTGACTAACAGTCTTGCTTTTGGACGCCGCCTGAGTCTCAATCAGGGCAACCAAAAACAGATCAACGGGGAACTTATCATGGCCATTCTTTGGAGAACGTCCGCACTTGCTCACCGCCACGCAGAGATCGGGGGCGAGTTGGAAGACTGGAACGGCATGGGAACCGCTTGGTTCTATGACGACACACCTGAAAGGGCCAAAGCCGACTACGAGGCGGTGCGCACAAAAGCGGGCTTGATGGATGTATCCGGTCTGAAGAAAGTCCACGTGATTGGTTCTGATGCTGCCTATGTCATCGACCGCGTGACCACTCGCAACGTTGAGAAAATCGCACCGGGTCGGTCCACGTATGCCTCGATCTTGAATTCTGAAGGCAAGTTCATCGACGATTGCATCATCTATCACTTGGCCGTCAATTCGTGGCTGGTTGTACATGGAACAGGAACCGGCATGGAGCAGCTTGCCGCAGCGGCTGCAGGCAAGAACTGCGAAATCCTGTTTGACGATGATCTGCACGATATGTCCCTGCAAGGGCCGGTGTCGGTTGATCTGTTGGCTAAAGAAATCCCAGCGATCCGCGACTTGGCGTACTTTGGTCTTATGCAGACCCGCCTTTATGGGCGCGATGTAATGATCAGCCGCACCGGGTACACCGGTGAGCGCGGCTACGAGATTTTCTGCCGCGGCAAGGACGCAACCCACCTTTGGGATAGCATTCTTGAGGCGGGTAAAGGCATGGGCGTACGTCCGGTTCAGTTTAGCACGCTCGATATGCTGCGGATTGAAAGCTATCTACTGTTCTATCCCGGAGACAATTCGGAAACATTCCCGTTCGAGAACGAAACCTGTGGCGATACGCTGTGGGAGCTGGGTCTAGAATTTACTGTCTCTCCGGGCAAGGAAGGGTTTGTTGGTGCTGAAAACCACTATGCGTCTAAAGGCAAAGAACGGTTCAAAATATTCGGTGTCCAACTGACTGACAGCATGGACCAGATGGAGATGTATGCGCGTGTGATGGATGGCGATAAGGACGTCGGTGTAATTACCTATGGTCTGTCATCTGACTTGAACAAGTACTCGGTCGCGATCGCACGGCTTGATCCGTCCGTGGCTAAGGCAGGCACCAAGCTGACCGTTGTTCAGCCGGACGGCACCAAGCTTGCCGCGACAGCCGAAGAGATGCCATTCTACGACAAAGACAAATCCATCCGCACTGCAAAGGGCTAAAATGTCGAAATTCGATTTTCCGCCAAGCATCAAAAGTCGCCCCGTTTGGGGGCGGCTGGAACCCCGCATCGGTGCCGCGCATCTATTCATCGCCGATGCACATGGGGCAGAAGCCATTCTGGACGTTGCCACAGCGTCGATCATGGCCACTTCGCACATCATTTACATCCCGAAGGGCGAAGGTTTTGCGGATAAGCTGCGCGCGCTTAATCCTGCCCAGTTTTATGAAGGCCCCAGCTATGCAGCCTCGGTGACCCGTATTCAAAAGACGCTGGCCGATGCTAAAATGGGACTGCAGCTTTACCTTTCCGGCACCGAAGGGCTGATGGGCCAAGCCCTGCATGAAGCCATGCAGGCGGGTATACCGCACACTGCCATACAGACCGAACATCGCGGATCGACCGCGCGGCGGATGCAATGCGTGCATTGCAAAGGGATCACAGAAGACGTGGCCACCGACCCGTTTCAGTGCAGCCATTGCGGGTTGAACCTGTTTGTGCGCGATCACTATTCGCGCCGCTTGGCTGCCTATCAAGGCGTTTGCATCGATGCAGAAGACCCGGGCAACGTGCCAGAACCAAAGGGAATTTACGAATGAGCGGTGCTGAAAAGATTGCCGTTACGGTCACCGATATTGTGCCGTTGAACGATCTGGTCACACGGTTTGAATTCAAACGGGTAGATGGTGGGCTGTTGCCTACGTTTTCGGGCGGGGCGCATACGGTCGTTGAAATGGTCGATGGCGACTTAACCCGCATGAACCCCTATTCGCTGATGTCAGATCCTATGGATCAAACCACCTACACGATCTCGGTTCGCCGCGATGACGAAGGGCGGGGCGGGTCGCTGTTTATGCACAAGAATGTGTCCGTCGGCGATGAGATGACAATCAGCTATCCGGTCAATCTGTTCAGCCTTGATCTGCGGGCCAAGAAGCACTTGTTTCTGGCCGGTGGCATCGGGATCACGCCATTTCTGGCGCAGATCAAGCAGCTTGAGCGGTTCAACGGGCACTGGGAATTGCATTACTCCTGTCGGTCTGAGGCTTTAGGGTCATATGTCGATCAATTGACCGACCGGCACCCGAACAATTGCCACATCTACTACGATGACCAAAAGCAGGCGATTGATCTCAAACATTTGCTCGACGGACAACCGGTTGGAACGCATGTCTATGTTTGTGGTCCCAAGGGGATGATCGAATGGGTGCGCAAAACCGCTGCGGACGAAGGTTGGCCGCGCGAAGCCGTACACTACGAAGAATTTCTTGCCCCCAAACCGGGCAAGCCGTTTGAAGTTAAGCTGGCGGTTTCAAACAAGGTCATCCAAGTCGGTGAACAGGAAAGCCTGTTGGAAGCAATGGAACGTGAAGGCGTTGATGCGCCTTATCTTTGCCGTGGCGGGGCGTGCGGGCAATGTGAAACCGCCGTCATCGACTACAGCGGCAATTTCATCCACCGCGATCACTGGTTGGACGACGATGAACACGGCGAGGGCAAAAAGATCATGCCCTGCGTCAGCCGTTTCGAAGGCAAAACACTCGTATTGGACAGGTAACCCATGACACTTCAATTCAACGACGAAACCTTCCGCGACGACTATTCGTTCTACAACTCCGAGCGGGCCATCAAACGCTTTCCGTTCCCGTTTCACGAAGACAGCTACATGTATTCAGTGAACATGGAGCAGCATCGTGGTGGCCCTGAAGGGTCGGTCTATGAGATGCGGTTCGATGTGGATGAACACTACGTATCCGAGATGCGGGACCGTGCGATGGTGCTGGCCGATGATCCGTTGCGGTGCCAATCGTTGCCTCATATGACACTGGCGGGATGGGACCTGCTGGAGCTGATTATGGTCTCCAAGTCCGAAGACTATCCGGACCACTTCGAGCTGCATCGCGATGGCAACAACTGGCGCTGGATCAACAAGCCCCTTGGCATCGACGACAGCTTTGTGTTTCTTGATGAGGCCACGTTGCCCTACGGCCCGATGGAATACATCACACGTCAGGCGCAAGGCGATTTTTGTGTTCTGGATCAACGCGATGACAACCTGTGGATGGACGCAGGTATGGTCACGACGCAAGCCGATTGGTCGCTTGATTTCGATATCGGCATGAATTTTTTCGAATGGCATGCGCCTGTGCCAATGGCACATGAAAAGGGTATTTTTGTGCGTGCGTTGAAGTTCTTGCTCAATATCCAGCAAGGGTCGCCTGCACGGCGGTTGAACTGGACGATGACAGTAAATCCACTTTTGGATACGTCACCTGAGAACTACCACAAATGGGGCATTCAAAAGACCACCCTGACGCCTGAAAACCTGGGCGCAAAACAACACTTGCGGGTTGAGCTGCAGACCTTCTTCCGATTGCCACGATCCAATGCGCTTGTCTTTCCAATTCGCTGTTATCTGTGCAGCTTTCAAGACCTTATGACGATGCCCAAATGGGGCCGCAGGTTGCACCGCGTTGTGCGTGATCTGCCGGAAGAACTGGCAACTTACAAAGGCTTCATCGACAACCGGCCCATGATGCTGGACTACCTGAAAGACTTCGACGACGGATTGCCAACAAGCGATGGTATTTGGCCGGACTTTGAAACGGAACCTGCGTTAAAGGCTTAATTCGAATGCAGACGTTGGCGCGAAAATTCGGGCTGGCGCTGACGCTTTCCGTTGCTTTGAATGTCCATGTCGCGCAGGCGCAGCACGCCTGCCGCCAAGCCTTGGTTCTGGCCTTGGACGTTTCGGGGTCGGTGAATCCGACGGAATATGCCCAGCAAATCGATGGCTTGGCGACGGCATTGAATGATCCGCATATCCGCAGCCTCATTCTGGACGGGGCGGACGCGCCGATACACTTGGCTGTATTTGAGTGGAGTTCCCGCAATCATCAATACGTCATCCAACCCTGGACAACGATAGACAGTCCCGGGGCTCTTGATCGTGCGATTTTGCGGATCAGGTCGCACCGCAAAGTGCGGGCAGGGCTGAAAACTGCCCTTGGCAGTGCGCTCACGTTTGCGGCTGCTTTGCTGGAACAACGGCCCAACTGTTGGCGCCGCACGATTGATGTCTCGGGCGATGGGGTAAACAACATAGGGGCAACGCCGCAGCAAACATACAGGCTGCCCGCATTTAGAAACATCACTGTAAATGCACTGGTCGTAGGGACGCCCTACGAGGGCACTGTCGAAGGCGCTGGGCTAACGCCTGAAGCGCTTCAATCCTACTATGATGCCGAAGTCTTGCATGGGTCCGATGCGTTCTCGATGCGTGCTGAAGGCTACGGAGATTACGCCCGTGCAATGCGCCGAAAGCTTGAAAAAGAGTTGGAGTTGCCATCCTTAGGGCAGGTGGGCCCAAGCCGGATCATGCAGTAGATCATTCTATCCGTTTTGCGGATAACTGATGATTGCCAGGTACCGCGCCGGAAGTTTTACCAAGACCTCGGGCCCGTGCGCTGCGTCTGCATCAAAGAACAAGGTATCGCCGGGTTTCAACGGGTAAAGATTGTCGCCGTGGCGGTAGTCGACTTCACCCTCAAGCATATAGATCGTTTCGATCCCGCCATGCTGGAAGGTTGGAAACACGTCAGAGGTTTCGGTCAAAGTGATCAGATAAGGTTCGACAATCACGCCGCTTGCGTTTGACCCGATATGCCCCAGCAGATTGTATTGGTGGTTGGCGCGGGTGCCTGCACGGTCCATTTCGACGCCTTCGCCGGACTTGGTATGTACCGCCATTCGGGTTTCTTCAAAGCCGCGAAAAAAGGCGGTCATTGGAACAGACAGGGCATTGGCAAGCGTTTGGAGCGTGGTCAGGGAAGGCGATGTATTGCCATTCTCGATTTTGGACAACATCCCAATAGAGAGACCCGTTGACGCTGAAAGCTCTGCCACTGTGATTTCCTGCTGACGACGAAACGCGCGGACTTCGCGGCCAATCGCCAGTTCAAGGTCCTTCTCGCGCGGGGTTTCACGCGTGCTGTGCGGGTCTTGTTGTAATGGAACGGCAGCCATTGGGTATCTCTTCAGGTCAGGTTTCGGGGGGTATCTCTGCTTTGTGAAAATCTGGCAAGCATTTCCCCCGATTTTGCGTTGAATTGCCGCTAGTCTAGCATGATATTTTCCTGTTAGGATAAAAATATGACCAATGGTAAACATCTACGTGTAGGTTTTCTCCTTTTTCCAGGATTTCCGATGGCGTGTTTAACGTCCATGATCGAACCGTTGCGGGCCGCTAACGAAATCTCAGGCCAAAACGTATTCGATTGGACCCTTGTCTCGGAAACTGGCAATCCGGTTGAAGCCAGTGCGAAGGTGTCTTTTGATCCTGACATTGGTTTGGAAAACGCGGACGATCTGGATCAACTGTTTTTGTTGGCCGCACCTGCGTCCCGGTTTGAGAATCCGACCGTTTCAGATGGGAAGATGCGCAAACTGGCTAGACATGGGATGACCATAGGAGCGGTCAGCGGCGGTGTATTCCCTCTGGCGCGGGCGGGACTTATCGATGATGCACCTGCTTCGGTGCATTGGTGTTATGCGGCGGCTTTTGAGGCCGAGTTTCCGAGTGTCCAAGCGACGGACGATGTGATCGTCATGGACGGGCGGCGGGTAACGGTATCGGGTGCTGCCGCTGCCTTTGATATGGCGCTGCATATGATCGAAGAGCACTTGAGCGCAGATGTCGCGACAGAAGTTGCCTGTTGGTTTCAACATCCGATGGTGCGTGGGGAAGGGGTCTTGCAACGCAAACCGACTGCCGGATCTGCCAGCACAGATGACATGTTGCCTGACACTGTACGCGACGCCATTGAGATGTTTAGCACCCACATCGAAGATCCGGTCAATGTGGCAGACGTTGCCAATAGTATTGGCGTGTCTTTGCGCCAACTTGAGCGGCAGTTCAGAAAGACCACGGGCAAAAGCCCGCTTCACTATTACCGCGCGATGCGGATGAAAGTCGCGCGCCAGCTTGTTTTGTATTCCAAAGACACGATGATCGAGATTGCTTTGGCCGTTGGGTATTCATCAGCCACGCCGATGATCCAGAATTACGAAGAAGTTTTTGGAATCCGGCCCAGCGAAGACCGCGAGAAGATCAACATGTTCCGCGTTCGCGAAAACGTGATCGTTCCGTCTGCCTGACCGTTCCTCGATTTCGACTAACGCCAACCCGGATTAGCGGCGAGATGCAGCGACTCTGATGCAGCTTGTGGCGGATGAGAAGGACTTGCCACAAATACTAGCAAGAAAAAAACTTGATTGAGAGGAAAATAATGCGACACTGCATGCGATTGGATACGGCATGGTTAGATTCGGTGCCGTCGCCATCCATATAGCCTCCGCAAAGTGGGGCAGAACCAACGCCGGTCTCAAACGGTGTTTGATCTCAGGGAGATAAAAATGAAACGTTTTACAACTGCACTGACCGCCGGCGTCATGGCGCTGGCCCCACTGGCTGCAATGGCCGACAGCGACGATCCTATCGTCATTCCGATCCACAACTGGTCTAGTCAAATTGTGATGTCCAACGTAGTTGGCCAGATCTTTGAAGAAGCCGGCATGAATGTCGAATATGTGACCACAGACAGCCAAGCCGTCTATGAATCAGTCCGTTTGGGCGATGTGACGCTCGAGCTTGAAGTTTGGGAAGGCGCGTTCGGCGCATCCTTCCGTACTGCCTTGGAAAAGGGCGGTATCGTTGATGTGGGCGACCATGATGCGGTCACACGTGAAGACTGGTGGTACCCGATGTGGACCAAAGAAGCATGCCCCGGCCTGCCATCTTGGGAAGCTTTGAACGATTGTGCTGCATTGTTCGCGACTGCCGAGACAGGTGACAAAGGCCGTTATCTTGACGGTCCGGTTGACTGGTTGAAGCACGGTCAGGAACGCGTCGAAGCACTTGGTATGAACTTCACTGTCGTGAACGCTGGCTCTGCTGCGGCGCTTTGGGCTGAAATCGGCGCCGCCGAAGCAGACAAGCGTCCTGTGGTTGTGTTCAACTGGACGCCAAACTTTGCCGAAGCTGTTTGGCCAGGTGAGTTTGTTGAATTCCCAGAGTGGGTAGAAGGCTGCGACAAAGACCCAGCCGTTGGTCCGAACCCAGATGCGCTTTATGACTGTGGTAACCCAGCGACGGGCTATCTGAAGAAAGCCGCTTGGGAAGGCATGGAAGAAAAATGGCCTGACGCCTATGGCATCTTGCAAAAGATCAGCTTTACCAACCCGCAGATCGCTCAAATGGCGAAACTGGTCGACATCGATGAGTTGGAGCCAGAAGAGGCGGCCGCTGAATGGTTGGAAAACAACAAAGATGTCTGGTCTGCTTGGGTAAACTAAGTCAGTCTACTTGAAGACAAGAATGCCCCCGTCCGGCTTGCTTGGGCGGGGGTTTTTACAACTGCGAACACTTTAGGATTGCCATGTCAGACGAAGCACCCGTCATTTCCTGTAGAAACGTCTGGAAGCTGTTTGGTGCAGACCCACATGCTTTCCTGAAAAAGATCACACCCGACATGAGCTACGAGGACATTCGCCAGCAAGGCTATATTGCGGGCGTCAAAGACGTATCCATCGATGTGCATAAGGGCGAGATGCTGGTGGTTATGGGCCTGTCCGGTTCAGGCAAATCCACGCTCGTGCGTTGTTTTTCACGGCTGCATGACATTACAGGCGGCACGATTGAGGTCGAAGGCCAAGATATTATGGCTTTGCCTGAAAAAGAGTTGATCGAATTGCGCCGGTCCAAGATGGGGATGGTCTTTCAATCTTTCGGTTTGTTGCCACACCGAACCGTTCTTGAAAACGTGGCTTTCCCGCTGGAGATGCGGGGCCAAGACAAACATACCCGTCGCGAACGTGCCCTTGAGGTCGTGAAACTGGTGGGCCTTGAAGGCCGCGAAGACTACTTCCCGCGTGAGCTTTCCGGTGGTCAGCAACAAAGGGTTGGTATTGCCCGCAGTCTGGCTATCGAGCCTGATATTTGGTTTCTGGATGAACCGTTTTCAGCGCTGGACCCATTGATCCGCAAAGAAATGCAGGATGAGTTCCTGCGCCTGCAACAGCTTTTGAACAAAACAATCGTGTTCATCACCCATGACTTCGACGAAGCTTTACGCCTTGCCGACCGGATTGCGATCATGAAAGACGGCGCCGTTGAACAATGCGACACGCCGGATCAGATCGTGCTGCACCCTGCCACTGAATATGTCCGCAAGTTCACCGAAGAAATAGATAAGGCCCGCGTTGTGCATGCCTCTGTCTTGGCAGATCCGAAAGCCAAGGGAAAAGGCGATCCTGTTGATGCGGGAACGACTGTCCAGGGTATGGCTCAATTGCTGGTCAATGACAGTCGCAAGCTGATCCCTGTCGAAAAAGATGGCGTGTCTGTTGGTGCGATGAACAGACAGGCTGCGCTCGATATCCTGCTCGGTGTTGAATAACGCGATGCCCTTCAGTCGGTTAAGTCCGAAGACCGCAACTGGTGTGCGACTTCCAACATCCAATCGCTGAAGGCTGCGACTTCCGGCCTATCTAACGCGGCCCCTGTCGTCGCAAGGTCGTACCCAAGTCCTGTCGCTTCCACTTGGTTCTCGATGGGTTGAACCAGCAGACCTGCATCAAATTGATCAAGAAGAATTGGCCAACTGGCTAGGATCAGACCTTGCCCCGAAATGGCAGCCTGAACAGCCAACCCGTAATCGCTGAAGCGTAATCCCTTGTTGGTGTCCATCTCTCCCATCTGGTTCCGAGCAGCCCATTCGGACCAATCAAACCATTTCTTCGTGGTTTTCGCCCAAGGCTGATCTGATAAATCCCAGTGTATGAGCGGCGTTGAGATGAAAAGTTCATGTAACGAAACATCTTTCAGTTCTCGCGCGAGAGACGGACTACACGCCGGAAACACCTTATCATCGAACAAGCGTTTTGAGACTAGATCACTGTCCGGTGCCACCCCGTATCTGATTGCCACATCAACGTCGCGGGCTTTCAGGTCGACTATCTTTTGGTTGGAATCGATTAGCACGTCGATGCCAGGGTTTTGTTTGTGAAATGCGGGAAGCCTTGGAACGAGCCAAGTGGTGGCCAACGAGGCTTCCACCGAAACGATCAAGCGACGCGGCGCATTGAATTCCCGCATTTTTCGAACGCCATCTGTAAAGTGCTGAATCGCGGCAGACAGATCGCTTTGCGCATGCATCGCTGCTTCTGTCAGCACAACGCCGCGTCCGTCTCTTACGACAAGAGGTCTGCCGAAAGTGTGTTCCAGTTTTGCGACAAGCTGTTTTACCGCAGCAGGCGTCACACGAAGTTCTTCCGCCGCGCGCTGATAGCTTTGATGGCGCCCGACCGCTTCGAGAGCTCGTAGAGCGTTAAGGGACGGCATCCATTCAGACATAAGTTAGTTTTTCTACAATTTCAGCACATTTCAAATGCATTCTTTCGATATGATAAATCAAGTAACGTTTGATGCAAGCGCAAGAGAATTGCGGGTCAGTAATAGAATTTCTAATGGATGAGCATCCCTAAAGGCTCGTCAAACATAAGGAAAACACCATGCGTTCAAGTGATGGAAATACCAGAAGTGTCGTAACGGATTTGCCAGGCGCGGGGTGGGACTACTCAATCACGCGTCACCCTTATCATGCGCATGAACAGCCCAAGGGTGCACACTACTGCGTCTATAATAGGCGCCTCATGGCGGTATGCTTTGACGATCATTCGACCGAGGACGGCTACTGGCGCCTGCGTCGCGAAGCGGCTTTGCTTCACACTGGGGAGTTCCCACTAGAGTTTCGCGGGCCGGATGCTGAACGTCTTCTCGACAAGCTGTTCACAAAGGACATGACAAAGGTCAAAGTAAACCGCTGCGGATACGGGCTTGCCTGCTATGAAGATGGCGGTCTGTTGGTCGATGGTATCTTGTTACGTTTGGCTGAGGATCGGTTCTGGTACGCGCAAGCCGATGGTGATTTCTATTCATGGGCGCGCGCGCATGCCGCTGGAATGGACGTTGAAATCGTGGATCCCAATGTGTTCGTCAGCCAAGTGCAAGGGCCCAATGCGCTTA
This sequence comes from uncultured Sulfitobacter sp., assembly GCA_964636575.1. Classification (GTDB taxonomy): domain Bacteria; phylum Pseudomonadota; class Alphaproteobacteria; order Rhodobacterales; family Rhodobacteraceae; genus CAZWSE01. The sequence continues at coordinate 23,714 of CAZWSE010000047.1, forward strand.
AGATCCTTGAAGCCGCTGCAACAGATGGGCTCCCGGAAAAGTTCACCTATTTCGCTGTCGCGCGCGTAGATTTTGGGGGGCAGGAAGTCATCATTACCCGCACAGGCTACACCAATGAGCTTGGCTGGGAATTCTATACAGAACCGCATCACGACGCCGACGCACTTTGGGCGCATCTAAAGGCAGCAGGCGCAGAGTATGGGCTAGAGATCTTCGGGCTTGATGCCATGAACATCCGCCGGATTGAGGCGGGCATCTTGAACGCCGGTGCGGATTTCAATCCGTCAACGACGCCTTATGCAGCCGGGCTGGGGCGCTTTATTGATGAAGATAAGGGTGACTTCATTGGCAAGGCTGCGTTGGCCGTGGCCTCAAAGGAGCGTCGCTCGCATGGTTTGAAGTGCAAGAACGGCGAGCCTTTGATCTCAGGAGAGATACTGGTTGATGGCGTTGCCGTTGGCACCGTTACAGCTGGCGCGACGTCGCCTTATCTCGGGCATGGGATTGGGATCGGTCTGATGGATAAGGAAACGCTTGCAGTTGGGGCAAACGTTGAAATCCGGTGCAAGGATGGCGGGATGTATGCGGGCGAGCTGGTTGAGCTACCGATGTATGATCAAGACGCTGAAATCCCGCGCGGCAAGCGTGTCGACATTCCTGAACGCTAACCTGCGTTCGGTGACCAACGAAGCTGGTCCAAGGGCCGACGAGAAAAGGGAGGCAGGCGCCTCCCTTTTTGCTTTCACTGGTAATTGGCGAACGCGGTCGGTGTTCTAGTCCAGCCCTAGGATCTTGCGCCTACGTGACGCCCAAGTGTTGATCGCGATGTCAAAGGTCAGCGCCATGAACACGACCGAGAACCCAAGCGTGAAGTTTTTCCCCAGCTCTGTCCCTGCAAGGGTACGTTGCATTTCTTGACCCAAGTCGCGTGTGCCAATGAAGGCGGCGATGATCACCATGAAGAATGCGAAGATGAACGCTTGGTTCAGTCCGACCGCAATCGTTGGCATGGCCATGGGCAGCTGCACGTTCCAAAGCTTTTGAGACCTTGTCGCGCCGGACATATCTGCGGCTTCATTGATCTCAGCAGGGACGCCGCGCAGGCCTTCGATCGTATACCGGATCACAGGCACCATTGTGTAGATCAGAATGGCGAGAATGACGGTGACCGGCGTGATCCCAAAGAGCATGATCGCGGGCAGCAAGTAGATGAAGCTTGGGAAGGTTTGCGCGGTGTCGCAGATGAAGATCATCCAGCGCGATGCCCGTTCCGTCCGAGCGGCCCATATTGCAAGCGGGATGCCAAACAGGAATGACAGGAACACCGCCGTGACAGTTGAATGAAGCGTCAGCATCGCGCGGTCCCACCATCCCAACTGCGCAACAGCAGAAAAGAACAACAGTCCGATCAGCCCGGGGACCCAACCTCCCATCGAAAAACAGACGCCTGTTACGAACAGAATGACGGCAAGAGTTGGCACATAAAGCAAAGCTCTTTCCGTCGGGATCAGCACCCAAAGGTTAAGGAATTTGCGGATCGCATGAGTGATCGCTTTGACCCATTCGAGGTTTAGAAACCCTTTGATAAGCCCGTCAATTTCCTTACCCGCCGACAAAGATTGTTTGCGCCCCACTTCGTCCAAAATGGGGATCAACTGTGCCAGCACCATAAAGATTACAAAGGCCGCAACACCAGCCAGCAAGTGCAGATGCTGTTTCCACCAAGGCGTATCTTTCTCAAAGTGCACGGGCTGTTTTACAACCCATGCTTTGCTCAGCCTATCCAGCGTGACGGCGAGCAATACGATGGTCACACCGATCTCAAAAGATCTGCCCAATTTGAAGCTGTTCATCATCGCCAGAAGCTTTGCGCCAAGGCCCGGCATCCCGATAAAGGCTGTCAAAACGACCATCGCCAGAGACAGCATAATGACCTGATTTAATCCAACCAAAATTTCGGTGCGCGCAGAGGGGATGTAGACATAGCGCAGCATTTGCCACCGGCTTGAGCCTGACATTTTTCCTGCCTCAATCACGTCAGATGGAACTTTTTTCAATCCCACGATAGTCATCAGGATAATCGGCGGTATTGAATAGACGATGGTCGCGACAGAGGCAGCCGTTGGCCCAACCTTAAAGAAGATCACGGCCGGCAAAAGGTATGAATAGAACGGTAGCGTTTGCAGCACCAAAAGAATGGGCCGCATCGCCTTTTCGACGCGCTTCGATTTCCAAGACCATATGCCCAGCAAAAGACCGACGGTAAAGCCAACGGGCACGACGACAACGATGACTGACATTGTCTCCATCGCCCATTTCCATTGACCCATCAGAGCTGTCCACGTGAACGTGCCGCCTGCCAAAAGTGCAAGTTTCCATCCGCCGAGCCAGTATCCCAAAACAGCGGAACACGCCGCGACAACAGACCAGGGCAGGGCATCAAACCGGGGCCATCGCGATTTACCGTAAAGCACGTTGGCTGAGGCATCTATCAAGAACCCGAGCCACCCCGCGATGGTGCGGGTCACATGAATAAGCCCCAGATCATTTTGCAGCCATGAAAAGCCCGCATCAAGCCATGCGACCCAAGGCAAGACCCAGCTTTCCGGAATACGGACCATCCAGTCTGGTAGCCAAGGCTTCAAAAGCGTCAGCGCAACCGCGAGCGCCAAAAGCCCCCAAATCACTATCTGGTTTTTCGACATTCCGCCAGCTTTGGGCGAGGCTAGGCTTTGTGGTGTAGTGCTATCTGACATGCTGGTGAGTGTGCGTTGCCTGACCTTAGAAAGATAGTCTTTTTCCAATGGCATTTCCGTCAGTTTGGGTTTCAGTTTCGTCAAGTTGAGGGTTGGACAAGTTTTGTAAACATTCGGCATTTGGAGGCACAGAAGCCCAGTTTGATATCGGAGCGTGTGTACTGTCATTTATTGCCGAGAAACCGATACTATTCGTCGTCGGCTTGGAATTCTGTCGAACAGACCTCGGTTTTGTGTAAGGTCTTAGTGGCGATGTGCTGCAAATCCGTTGGGATCACATCAGCAATAGAGCGTATGACTTTAACTCAGTGGAAGACCAAAAAACCGCTACAGATCCCTATGACAGACCGATTGAAGGCACACTTGGCTTCAGTTGGAAAAAGGGGCCTAACCATAGTCACCGACAGTCAAAACCGTCCTGGAAACTATCAAAGTATGGCAGAGGAAACGCGAAAAGCTAAAGCCCGAAAGCTGCATCTTTCGTCTATCACGGTTTTAGAAATAATACGAACATTGAGCTCTATCAATCCGGATGTGATGTCGAAATGGTTAAAGCCGTTACGGGTCACTCAGGTGTTGAAATGTTGAAAAAATATGGTGGGCGGGTGCGTCAGATTGAACTCGCGACCTGTGCCCAAAATGCTCGAAATAACATGGAACGGAACAAGACCGAAACATGAAAGTTTCAAAGAGTGTTTCAGAACCTTTAAGTTAGGAGAGTAAGAATGAAACGAGTCATTGAAAACGTTGGAGGCGAGTACCGGAATCGAACCGGTGTACACGGATTTGCAATCCAGTCACC
>CAZWSE010000048.1:0-16787 GCA_964636575.1 uncultured Sulfitobacter sp.
CCAAAAACGCCCCCAAAACCTTCACCACATCCGCCGCATTCTCATCTGGAAAGAAATGCCCTCCTCTGATCCCTTCGCACTGCATGTCCGTCAGCTTGTCCGCCCAAGTCGCGGCGACGTCGTATTCCAACGCCATCTTACCCTGCGCCCCATAAAGCACCAGCGCGGGGCAGGTGACCTGCTTGTCCAGATCAGCCGCATCCTCGATCCAGTCGATCTCAACGCCCGCGCGATAGTCATTGCACATGGCCGTGATGCAGGCAGGGTCGCGCCACGCGGTGCGGTAGGCCTCAAGCGCGGCGGCATCGAAATCATCCAGCGACGCGGACCCCCAACCGGTCAGACAGCTTTCGAAATAGGCATCCGGATCATACCCGATCATGGTTTCGGGGAAGGGTGTGGGTTGGGCCAGAAAGAACCAGTGATAGTAGGCTTTCGCAACAGATGTTTTCAGGTCGGCCAACAAGGTGTGTGTCGGGACAATATCCATCAAAGTAAGCGACGCCACCGCCTGCGGATGATCGAGCGCCAACCGGTGCGACACCCGCGCGCCACGGTCATGGCCCACAAGGTGAAACCTGTCATGTCCAAGCCCGCGCATCAGCTCGACCATGTCTTGCGCCATAGTGCGGAAGCTGTAGGCGGCAGTGCCCTCCGGTTTGGACGAGGCCCCGTATCCGCGCAGGTCGGCTGCAACGATCGTAAAGCTCTCAGCCAGCTCGGGCGCAATCCCGTGCCACATCTCACGCGTTTGCGGAAATCCGTGTAGCAACAGGACGGGAGGACCGCTTCCAGCGGTCTCATAAGCAATGGTCGCATTGCTGACCTGTGCTTTACCGTTTTTAAACCCTTTCATTGCGCAAGCTGCCTTTCGATTTACATTCGTGTACTGCCTGTGTACGGGTTGTGTACGGATTGTGTACAGGTTGTGACCCCCTAAAACCAGAAAGCAAGCGATGTCCGCCGCCCTAAATCCAGCACGTCTGGGCATCTTGTTTATGCTTGTGTCTATGTTCTGCATTTCGCTCAACGACATGCTGATAAAGTCGCTCTCTGGCGATTACCCGTTGCATCAATTGGTCTTTGTGCGCTCCACTTTGGGACTGATCGTGTCTCTGGTTTTCTTAAAACTGGAAGGCGGATTTTCCCTGCTGCGCACGGCACAACCTAAGTTGCATGTGCTGCGCGCGATGCTGGTGGTGTTCGCCAATTCCATGTTCTATGCGGCCATTGTGATGATGCCCTTGGCCACAGCAACGGCGATCTATTTTGTGGCACCGTTGATCGTGACTTTGCTGTCTATCCCTGTCTTGAACGAACGTGTCGGCCCACGCAGGCTCGGTGCTGTTTTGATCGGATTTATCGGGGTCGTCGTTATGCAGTGGCCCCAAATCAGCGGCAGCGCAGAGGGCATTGGATGGGTTGCGCTGCTGCCTATGCTGGCCGCGACCGGTTACGCAAGTGCTTCTGTTTTAACCAGAAAATTGGGAACCTACACAAAAGCTTCGGCCTTTGCCGTATATATGCAGGTGGCTTTTGTGATCGTAGGCACGCTGTTTTTCGTTCTTGCAGGAAAGGGTCAGTATTTTGATCCTAGCGCGCCGGAAAGCCTGCAATTTCTGTTCCGGCCGTGGATCACGCCGCAGCCCGCTGACTATCTGCCCTTGTTAGGGCTCGGGGCCATGGCGGCAGTTGTGGGCTATACGATTTCGCAGGCTTACCGGATGACAGCCGCGTCGGTGGTGGCCCCGTTTGAATACATTTTGCTGATCTATGCACTGTTCTGGGGCTGGACGATCTTTGGCGAATGGCCCGCCCCCACGGTCTTTGCAGGGGCGGCAATCATCATATCAGCAGGCATCTATATCGTTTGGCGTGAACGCACCGTTAAGAGCTGATTAGGCTATTGCATCCAGTATCCGCGCCCAGCTTCGTATGCCTTTGTGAAAGCTATCGACGTCGTACTTTTCGTTCGGTGAATGGATTTGATCATCATCTTTGCCAAACCCGATCAACATGGGCGTGGTGCCAAGTATCTCTTGAAAGTGCCCCGCAATCGGGATCGACCCGCCACAACCCACATAGGCCCCCGCGATCTGCCATTCGTCGGTCAGTGCCTTGCGGGCCTGTTCGAACATCGGGTTGTCGATTGCAGTGGTCGAGGCTTGCGATGCCCCGTGACCTGAGAACTCGACGGTGCAATCAGGCGGCAGCATGGATGTGACATAAGCCCGAAAATCGTCTCGGATTTTCAGCGGGTCTTGTGTCCCAACCAACCGGAAACTGATCTTGGCATGCGCTTGAGACGGCAGGACTGTTTTGAACCCGTCGCCGGTATAGCCGCCCCAAATGCCGTTGACTTCGCAGGTAGGGCGCGACCAGATCATCTCAATGGGGGTGCGGTCTTGCTCGCCTGCCGGATGCGAAAGGCCTACGTCGCCCAAGAACGTCGCGTGGTCAAAGGCAAGTCCTTGCCATTGCGCCTCAATCTCGTCGGGTAGTTCGGGCACGCCGTCGTAAAAGTTGGGGACTGTGATTTTGCCCGTCTCGTCATGAAGGCCTGCGATAACCTTAGACAGAACGCGGATTGGGTTCATCGCCACCCCGCCGTACATGCCTGAATGAAGGTCTTTGTCAGGCGCGGTGATGGTCAATTCCTCGCCCAACAGGCCGCGCAGCATCGTGACAATGGCGGGTGTTTTGCTCTCAAACAGGCCGGTGTCACAGATCAACGCGATGTCGGATTTCAGCTCGTCTTTGTTGGCTTCCATAAAAGGCACAAGGCTAGGCGATCCGGATTCTTCTTCTCCCTCAAGGAAGAACGTCAGTTTGCAGGGCAGGCTACCATTGACTTCACGCCACGCGCGGCAGGCCTCGATGAATGTCATCAACTGGCCCTTGTCATCAGATGATCCGCGCCCGCGGATGACTTGACCTGCAGGGGTGTCTTCGATCTGCGGATCAAACGGGTCGTTATCCCAAAGGTCCAGCGGGTCGACGGGCTGCACGTCGTAGTGCCCGTAGAACAGGACATGAGGGCCTGGGCCGTCGATATGACCTACAACCATCGGATGACCCGGTGTTTTGCGCTTTTCAGCGTCAATTCCAAGTGTTTTAAGGTCTGCCACCAACCAATCCGCCGCCGTGTCGCAGTCTTTTTTGAACGCCGGATCGGTCGAGATGGATTGAATGCGCAATAGGTCCAACAAGCGGTCCTTCGCGGCCGGAAGGTTTGTGTCAATTTGATCTAGGGTTTTTTCGAGGGACACTTTGGACGCTCCTGCATTGGGTGGGGTGGCGCGACCGTACCAAAGGGGCCGGGCTTAGCAAGATCAGAGTTAGCCATGCCATCTCTTTGCCGCCTGCAAAGCTGCGACCTTGCGTCCGGTCAATATGAGTTGAAAGCCAAGGCGGCGCGCTATATTCATGCGAGAAGTTGAATGCAACGGGTGCGCCTGCTCATACTAAGAGGATCCTGCGTGGACTATAATGCCAAGCTAGAGACTGCCATCAACCGTCTACATGACGAAGGCCGTTACCGCACGTTCATTGATATTGAGCGCCGCAAGGGCCAGTTCCCGCATGCTGAATGGACGAAGCCAGATGGTACATCCCAAGATGTGACTGTTTGGTGTGGCAATGACTATCTGGGTATGGGGCAAAACCCTGTAGTTTTGGCCGCGATGCATGATGCGCTCGATGCGACCGGCGCTGGATCAGGTGGGACCCGCAACATTTCGGGCACCACCGTTTATCACAAGCGGTTAGAGGCTGAGCTGGCGGACCTACATGGCAAAGAATCGGCTCTGCTGTTTACATCTGCCTACATCGCCAATGACGCGACGCTAAGCACTTTGCCCAAGCTGTTTCCGGGGCTGATTATTTATTCTGACGCGTTGAACCATGCCTCCATGATCGAAGGCGTGCGTCGCAATGGTGGGGCCAAGCGCATTTTCCGGCACAATGATCTTGATCACCTGCGCGAGCTGCTGGCCGCAGATGATCCTGATGTGCCTAAAGTGATTGCTTTTGAATCGATCTACTCAATGGATGGCGATTTTGGACCTATTGAAGCGATCTGCGATCTGGCTGATGAATTTGGCGCGTTGACCTACATCGATGAGGTTCACGCCGTTGGTATGTATGGCCCGCGAGGCGGTGGCGTTGCTGAACGTGACCAGCTGATGCACCGCATAGACATCATCAACGGAACTTTGGCGAAAGCCTACGGCGTCATGGGCGGCTACATCGCAGCAAGCTACAAAATGTGTGATGCTATAAGATCTTACGCGCCGGGATTCATCTTTACAACAAGTCTTCCGCCTGCTGTGGCGGCGGGGGCGGCTGCATCGGTCGCTTATCTCAAAGAGCATCCTGAACTGCGCGAAGCGCACCAGCTTCAAGCCCGCATCTTGAAGTTGCGTCTCAAGGGCTTGGGCTTGCCAATCATCGACCATGGCAGCCACATCGTGCCTGTGATGGTGGGCGATCCTGTGCACACCAAAAAGCTGTCTGACATGCTACTCAGCGATCACGGTATCTATGTGCAGCCGATCAATTTCCCGACTGTACCGCGTGGCACTGAACGTCTGCGGTTCACTCCGTCACCCGTTCATGGTCCACGCGAAATTGACGCTTTGGTTAAAGCGATGGACGTGCTGTGGAGCCATTGTGCGCTCAATCGCGCAGAAAACGCAGGTTAACGCAAAGCTTAAGCTTAACATGGATTTGGCGCTCAAAACCCTGTAAGACATGGGAAACATCCGAGTCGATGGGACGATTCGGACAACTCGTGGGCAGCTAAATTCGGGACAACCGCATGATCGGGCGCAAATTCTCGCGACAGCCGGACGTTGAAACATCGTCGGACCCTAAGGGTTTCGATGATTTTGACGTGAGTCTGGGCGATTTGATGCGCGGTGAACGGGCGACCATGGGAAAATCGTTGCTCGACGTGCAACGGGAGTTGCGGATCAAAGCTTCCTACATTGCGGCGATTGAAAACTGCGATCCTTCTGCTTTTGATACGCCTGGGTTTATTGCTGGATACGTGCGGTCGTATGCCCGTTACCTAAGTATGGATCCTGACAAAGCCTTTGCGACTTTCTGTTCCGAAAGCGGATTCGCTGTGGCCCATGGCATGTCAGAGCGTGCCTCCGTGGTCAAAAAAGCCACACGGGACGGGTATGCCACAGGCCGTGCGAATGAAAGCGAAGTGCTGTTTGCGCGTTCGCCCTTTGCCGGACAGCCAAGCGACGGTTTTCTCAGCACCGTAGAGCCAAGAGCCGTTGGGTCTGCTTTGGTGCTCTTGGCGATTATTGGCGGGTTGGTCTTTGGAGGTTGGTCGCTGCTGAATGAAGTGCAACGCGTCCAAGTCGCGCCGGTGGATCAAGCGCCTGTGGTGCTGTCTGATCTGGACCCTGTAGGAGCTGCTGGTGCCATTAACGTTGAGGTCGATGCATCATCGCCTGTGTCTGGCCCAACACCCGAAGCTTTAGATAGATTGTACCGTCCGCAAGCTCTCGACGCGCCTGTATTGGTGCCGCGGGATGCTGCTATCGCAACGATTGATCCGAGGACTGTCGGCAGCTTTACGGTGCCTGAAATCGACACTGTAGCTGTCGAAGACATTCCCGAAGTCACAGCGGCGCCTGTCGTGCCGCAAGTCGTCGAAGTGCCAGCGCCCGGTGTTACGATGGTTGCAGTGCGGCCTGCATGGGTGCGTGTGCGCGCAGCGGACGGCACTGTTATCTTTGAGAAAATCATGGAAAGCGGAGAAGTTTGGGACGTGCCTTTGACGGAAGAACCGCCGTCATTGCGCGTGGGCGAAAGCGGGTCGATCTATTTCCGTGTGAACGGCCAACACTACGGCCCCGCCGGAACGCCGGGTACTGTGACTGCAGCCCTTTCCCTGTCTGAAACCAACCTAAGCCAAGGATTGGCCGCTGCGGATCTGGACGCGGACCAAGATTTGGCCAAGTTGGTCGCTGAGCTTGCGACAACAGTTGCACCTGCAGAATAGGGCGCTTTGCTCCATTGATCTGACTTTGAATTGGACCTAGGTTCTTAAGGTAAGAACCCAAGGGACAAGGCTGGCCAATTCATGTCTGATCACAATCACATCCGCCCGTGGCGCAACATATATCGCCGCAAGTCACGTCAGATCATGGTTGGTTCTGTTCCGGTTGGCGGGGATGCCCCAATTGCGGTTCAAACCATGACGAACACCTTGACGACAGACGTCAAAGCAACAATTGCTCAGGTGCAGGCGGCAGCCGACGCAGGGGCGGATATTGTTCGGGTCTCCGTGCCGGATCAGGAAAGCTCTAAGGCGCTCAAAGAGATCGTGCGTGAAAGCCCTGTTCCCATCGTTGCTGACATTCACTTTCACTACAAACGCGGCATTGAAGCCGCCGAAGCTGGCGCTGCGTGTTTGCGGATTAATCCGGGCAACATCGGAGACGAAAAGCGGGTGAAAGAGGTCATTCAAGCCGCCCGTGACAATAACTGTTCTATGCGGATCGGGGTCAATGCTGGATCGCTCGAAAAGGACCTGTTGGACAAATACGGAGAGCCATGTCCGGATGCGATGCTTGAGTCCGGTCTCGATCATATCAAGATCCTGCAAGACAACGATTTCCATGAATTCAAGATCTCTGTGAAGGCTTCTGACGTCTTCATGTCCGCCGCGGCGTATCAGATGCTTGCAGATGCCACGGATGCCCCATTGCATCTGGGTATCACCGAAGCTGGTGGGCTTATGTCCGGCACGATCAAGTCTGCCATTGGTTTGGGCAACCTGCTTTGGATGGGGATTGGCGACACAATCCGCGTCAGCTTGTCTGCCGACCCTGTTCAGGAAATCAAAGTTGGCTTTGATATTCTGAAGTCGCTTGGTCTGCGTCATCGCGGGGTGAATATCATTTCCTGCCCAAGCTGTGCGCGGCAGGGGTTCGATGTGATCAAGACGGTTGAGGCCTTGGAAGAGCGGTTGGAGCATATCAAAACGCCAATGTCACTGTCGATTATTGGCTGCGTGGTCAATGGCCCGGGTGAAGCTCTTATGACCGATGTAGGCTTCACCGGCGGCGGTGCTGGATCGGGGATGGTCTATCTGGCGGGCAAGCAAAGCCACAAGCTAAGCAACGATGAAATGGTGGATCATATCGTTGAGCAAGTTGAGAAAAAAGCGGCAGAGTTGGATGCGGCGAAAGAAGCGGCAGAATAGATCTAGTCTGACCGATGACAGGCCGCTGCCTGAACAACCATCCCGTCTGCATCAAAATAAAGCGTTTCCGCCGCCAATACGTCGCGATGGTTCGTGTATGAAATGACCATCATTTGATGGCCTTCAAATACGTCTTGAACTGTGAACTTTAGGTCCGGTTGTTTGTTAAGTGCTTCTTCCCAATAACTGCGCAGCGCGGTCGTTCCCACAAGTTCACCGGCACCTATCAGACCCAGAGCTTTGCGTGATCGAAACACGATATCTGGATGATAGTGCGCCATGATCCGGTCCAGATCATGTGAATTCCATCCTTGTTCCCAAGCGGCTGCAAATGCGGCGTAGTCCACGTTCGGTTATCCGCGTTTCGCGTCCACAATTGCCTGCATTTGATCCAAGGGCAGATAGCCGCGCAGAAGCTCGTCTTGCAGAACAAAAGTCGGAGTGCCCGAGATTTGCAATCGTTGTGCCAGTGCTCGCGTTTCAGCAATTTCAGCTGTTACTTCGTCCGAGTTCATCCGGTCCATGACTGCATCGGTGTCCAGACCCAAGCTGTTGCTCAGCCGGCGCAGTGTGGTTTCATTCACATCTTGAGTGAAGGCAATCAAGGCCTCGTGGGCCTGTTTGTAAGCCTCGTCTCCGGCGACTTGACGGACGGCTACAGCAAAACGAGACGACAGAACCGAAGCTTCGCCCAAGATTGGAAACTCTTTGACGATCAGTTTGATGTCGCCGTCACTTTCCAAAAGTTGCGCCACTTCGGAATGGGCTTTGCGGCAGTATCCGCAACGATAGTCCAAGAACTCGACCAGAACGATGTCTCCGTCCGGGTTGCCACCGACCCATGAATAGCCATCGTTGAACAAGGCTTCGGCGTTGACTTGCACCAACGACTGATCGGCTTGCGCTTGCTGGGCCTGCTGTTGTTGTTCCAACTGCTGCACGGCTTCCATAATGACTTGCGGGTTGCGCATAAGGTAGGCGCGTACTTCTTCACCAAAGGCTGCGCGTTCGGCATCTGTCATCGTGCTGAGATCAAAGGCCTGAGCGCCCGTGGTCAAAGCGGTTGTCAGGGCGAGTGTCGTGAGCAAGCGTTTCATTTGATGGTCTCCGATCGTTATTTCTTGGGGGCGGCTGCCGCTACGTCTTGCGCGCGACGCCATGCGGGGGAGCCGCGGTTTAGCAGGTCAGAAGCGCGCTCAGCATGGCGCCCAGCTTCTCTTAGTTTTCCTTGTAGGGCATAGCGTTCTGCGGTGACCAGAGCAGCCATGCCATTTTGACCAAGTGTCGCATAGGCCACTGCCATGTCTCGTAACATCCGGCCATCACGAAAGTCGCGGGCGCGCGATTTTTCAAGGGCAGCAATCGCTTCTTTCGGTCTTTTGATCGCCAATAGTGCGCGTCCATAACTGCCAAGGATCAGTGCATTGCGCGGCGCCAGTTTCACAGCGGTGCCGTAGGTTCCCACTGCCGCATTGAAGTTCCGCGATTCTAACAGGATCTGGCCCTTCAACTCATACAAATAGGGGTCACGGGGGCGTAGCTGAATGGCGCGATCTATATGTTGAAGCGCTTTTTTGGTATTTGAATTGCGGTGATGTGCAATGGCTTGGCGCATCAGAGTGATGTCTTTGGTCGGCCCTTCTTTCGCGCGGCGCATGGTCCATTTTGGGGCGCGGGTGAAGGCCGATAATTTGCCTTTGGCGCGGGCAAACCAATAATCCGATTCCGCGCTTGATCCGGCTCGATCTGGGTTGGCGTTGACGTAGGCTTCGACCGAGCGAAGTCTGTCGCGCGAAAAGGGATGGCTTCGCACGTAAGGGTCTTGTCTGCGTTCGGCCAAAACCTCTTGGCCTCGGAAAAGGCGGAACACATCCATCATGCCGCTTGTCGGGATGCCTGCGCTGACGAGATAGCGGATTGCAGATTGATCGGCAGAGGATTCCTCGGCGCGTGTGTGCCGCAAGAACACGCGTTGCGCGGAGGATGCTGTTCCTGCTGCAATGCCGCTTGCGGCCTCTCCGGCGCCACTTGCTGCCGCGACAGCTGCCAATGCCAGTCCAAACCCGGCGATGTTGCGTGCATTTCGCATGTTTTGCATCCGCCGCGTCAGGTGCCCGTTTGCAATATGTGCGGCTTCGTGCGCGATAATGGCTTGCAACATTTCCGGCGTTTTCAGCCGTTCAATCAGCCCAGAGTTCACAAATATAGCGTCCTGACTGACGATAAATGCGTTCATGCTGCCGTCTTTCACAACCAGCACTTTAACGCGGTCCGAACTAAGACCCGCCGCCCTCAGAATAGGGGCTGAAAGCTGGCCAAGGGCGTATTCTATGTCTGGGTCACGGATTAAGGTGATTGCGCGTGCAGGGCTGGACCATATGACAATCAAAACAAGAGCGAGCATGCCCAGCATTGACCTTGCCTGAATTTCACGATGAAAGACGCTCATGCAGCGCACCATAAGGACCTCGTGATGCGAACTTCAAGTCGAAGCCAGATTGATCCCTTTATTGTGATGGATGTCATGGAAGCCGCACGTCAAGCGGAGGACGCGGGCAAACACATCATCCACATGGAGGTCGGGCAGCCTGGAACGGGGGCACCGCGCGGGGCGATTGACGCTTTGGGTCGTGCAATGGAGGACGGACCGCTTGGATACACTGTCGCCTTGGGGCTTCCCGCATTGCGGACGCGTATCGCCGGTTTGTACAAGGATTGGTACGGTGTTGATCTGGATCCTGCGCGGGTTGTTGTCACGTCCGGATCGTCCGCAGGGTTCATTCTTGCGTTTACAGCGTTGTTTGATGTTGGCGACCGCGTTGGCATTGGCGCGCCGGGGTATCCGTCTTACCGCCAAATACTGAAAGCGCTTAGCCTTACGCCCATTGATTTGCAAACTTCTGAGGCGAACCGTTTGCAACCTATTGTCGATGATTTTGCAGATGCAGGGCTTGCTGGGTTGATGGTTGCGTCGCCTGCCAATCCTACCGGAACCATGCTTGATAAACTGGCTCTAACGGCCTTGATCGACGCCTGCCAGTCGCGTGACATGGCGTTTATCTCTGACGAGATTTATCACGGCATCGAGTACGAGGCCAAAGCCGTCAGCGCCTTGGAAATCAGCGATGATGTCTATGTCATCAATTCGTTTTCAAAGTACTTCAGTATGACCGGCTGGCGGATTGGTTGGATGGTTGTTCCAGATCAGCATGTCCGTGTGATTGAACGATTGGCCCAAAATATGTTCATTTGCCCGCCACACGCGGCTCAAGTTGCCGCCTTAGCTGCGCTGGATTGTGAGGATGAGTTGCAATCCAACTTGGCTGTTTATGCCGCCAATCGCGCTTTGATGCTGAAGGGCCTACCAGAGGCTGGGTTTGACAGGATCGCACCGCCGGATGGTGCTTTTTACGTCTATGCTGACGTCTCCCACATCACCGATGACAGTCGGATTTTTGCGAAAGAGATTCTGGATGGCGCCGGGGTTGCTGTTACGCCAGGGCTTGATTTTGATCCTGTGCGCGGAGCAGGCACGCTGCGGTTTTCTTATGCTCGTTCGACCTCTGACATGGTTGAAGGATTGGCACGGTTGAAAGTCTTTATGACGAAACGCGGTTTTGTGTAAGCCAATGGTTTCCTATTGCCCGAGCATCGGTGTAAAGTATTACCAAACGCACACCGGTTAATCGGGGCAAATGAGCAGACTTCTGGCGATCATAGTGGCATGTCTTGTGCCGTTTCTATCCCATGCGCAGGACTTGGGTGGCTTGGCACGTGTTGCCGAAGGCGCCGACGCCCGTGCTGGCTGGTTCGGTGGCGTCACCCTTACGCTGCCCTTAACCCAAGCAGTGCCATTTCGTGCCTATACCTTGAACGACCCGCCACGCCTTGTTGTGGACTTTCGCGAAGTTGACTGGACGGGCTTTGACAACGATGAAATCGCAAAAACAACCGCGTTCAAAGCCGTGCAAACGGGACCGATTCAATCCGGATGGTCACGCTTAGTCGCCGAACTGAAAGGCCCGCTTGTTTTGGAAACCGCAGATATGGCGGTGGATGATGCCAGCGTTGCGGTATTAAGCATCGTTTTGGGCGATGAAGATCCGGTGCGCTTTGCGGCGACGTCCGGCGCGCCGCAGGGATCTTTTACCGCAGGGTTGGAACCTGTTGAGCCAGATGTACCCGACGATGTGTCCGAACAGACCTTCGTTGTTGTTCTTGATCCAGGTCACGGCGGTGTTGATCCAGGCGCGGAGCGGGATGGGGCCGTGGAAAAGCATTTAATGCTGACTTTTGCACGGGAACTGAAAGAAAACTTGCAAAGACGAGGTGAAATCTACGTGATCTTGACGCGGCAAGACGACAGTTTTGTCTCGCTCGAGCGACGAGTTTCGATTGCGCATCAAGTGGATGCGGATCTGTTCCTTTCACTGCATGCAGATGCTTTGGCTGAAGGGCGCGCGCGGGGGGCGGCGGTGCACACGCTTTCAGATGAAGCGTCGGATACGGCCACCGAGAACCTTGTTCAACGCCATAACCGTGCGGATGTTTTGGCGGGCGAGGATTTGTCCGGCGCGGATGATAAAGTGGCGCAGGTTTTGCTGGACCTTGCCCGTCAAGAAACCCAGCCTCGGTCAGTGTCTATTGCGCGTCAGATCATACAGGAACTGGACACGTCTGGCATACCTGTGAATTCCCGTCCGCTGCGGCACGGCGGTTTTTCAGTTTTGAAATCTGCCAACATTCCGTCGGTCCTGTTGGAAATCGGATTTTTGTCAGACGCACAGGATTTGGCAAACCTTCAAGATGAAGAATGGCGCCGCTTTGCTGTGAGTGTCTTAGGGAACGCGATCCTGCACTGGTACAACGAGGATCAAGCCAAGAAGGGCCTCGTACGCAATTAAAACTGCGAAGAAACTTCGCGGAAAACAGCGCAAAATGCGGTCTTCCTCTTTTGACCCTGTGAGTGAATGCGCATATGTAGAGTACAAGTTATGTTAGAGGCACAATCGTGATCAGATTTTTCCTGTCGTTCTTTGGTGGCATCTTTACGATGATGACGATGGGTCTGATGATGGCGGCTATCGGCATTGGTGGCATTTTCTGGATGTATTCCAACGACTTGCCAAGCCATGAGTCTCTTGCGCAGTATAAACCTCCGACGATCAGCCGCATCTATTCTGGCGAAGGCCGTTTAATTGACGAGTTTGCCGAACAACGCCGGTTGTTCACGCCTGCCGAAGACATTCCGGATATGGTCAAACAGGCCTTCATTTCTGCGGAAGACAAGAATTTCTATACCCACGATGGCTACGATTTGCGCGGCATCGGTGCTGCGGTTGTTGAGGCTGTTCGGTCGCGCGGGTCAGATGTTCGTGGGGCTTCTACCATCACTCAGCAGGTTGCCAAGAACTTCCTATTGGGCGGTGAACGGCAGGCGGAACGCAAGATCAAAGAAATCATTCTTGCAACGCGGATTGAGGAAACACTGTCAAAAGATGGTGTCCTTGAGCTTTATCTCAACGAAATCGACCTTGGCTATCGCAGCTTTGGCGTCACGGCGGCTGCGCAAACTTATTTCAACAAGACCCTGCGTGAACTGACCCCGAATGAAGCCGCATACCTTGCGGCTTTGCCCAAATCGCCAGGCCGTGGTTTGCGCCCTGTTCAAGAATACGACCGCGCTGTGAATCGTCGCAACTACGTGCTGCGCGAGATGTGGCAAAACGGGTATATTGAGGAAGCAGTTTACAAGTCTGAGCGCGAATTGCCTTTGAAGACCGTTCAAGGCGGGTTCTTTGAGAGCTTCAAGTCGTCATTGCCTCCGCGTGACTACTTTACTGAACAAATCAGTACCCAACTTAAACGAGACTTTGGTGAGGGTGAGTTTAACACCGGTGGCTTGACGGTGCGTGCGACCATTGACGAAGACATGCAAGTCGTCGCTGCGCGCTCTTTGCGGACAGGTTTGGAAAGCTATGATCGCAGCCAAGGGGTTTGGCGCAGCACTGGTGTCAAGCTGTCGGAGGCGCAACTGGTTGATGAAGAAACATGGCGCAAAGCTTTGTCTGATACCAAGTTTCCACGCGATATTTTCTTAGAGAACCAATGGTATCCCGCAGTCGTTCTGGAAATCGAAGGTGGTTCGGCTCGGATCGGTATTGAGGGCGTCGAGAATGATGAAGACGGGCATTTTGTCCCTGCGAAAGATGTCACTTGGGCGCGCAAGCGTTTGGAAGACGGATCTTTGGGCCGCAAAGCGCGAGGTGCAGGAGACCTGTTAGAAGTCGGTGACGTGGTGCATGTGCGTAAGATGACCGCCGACAGCGATGGCTCGTTCATCCGCTGGACGCTCCGCCAGATTCCAGAAGTGCAGGGCGCCTTTGCAGCGATGGATGTGAATACCGGCCGCGTGATCGCGATGCAGGGTGGCTTTAGCTATCAACACTCTGAGTTTAACCGCGCAACTTTGGCAAAGCGCCAACCCGGGTCCAGCTTTAAGCCTTTTGTTTACGCTGCCGCACTCGACAGTGGCTATACCCCTGCCACGATTGTGGTGGATGCGCCTATTGAAATCAATACACCGCAAGGGCTGTGGAGACCTCGAAACTCATCCAACAGGTTCTATGGGCCGACCCCGCTGCGGACAGGGATCGAACAATCGCGCAACTTGATGACCATTCGTTTGGCCGAAGAGATCGGTATGGGTGTGGTTGCTAACTATGCTGAACGCTTCGGTGTTTACGACAACATGGGACGTTTTCTTGCGAATGCTCTGGGGTCCGAAGAAACCACGCTTTACCAAATGATTTCGGCCTACGCGATGTTTGCGAACGGCGGTGAGCGGGTTCAGCCAACACTGGTTGACCGTGTGCAGGACCGCTATGGCAAGACCATCTACAAGCATGACGAGCGCAAATGCGTGGATTGCCAGCTTGCCAGCTTGCAACCCGGGCTTGGTCCTCAGATTACATCTGATCGGGAAAGGGTGATGAATGCAATCACGGCCTATCAGTTGACCTCTATGATGACAGGGGTTGTGCAACGCGGCACGGCTGCGCGAACGGTCGGTCTGAATGTCCCCATCGCGGGCAAGACCGGCACAACAAACGACGCCCGCGATGTTTGGTTTGTCGGCTTCACCAGCAACATCGTAGCTGGATGCTACATCGGGTACGACCGTCCTCGGTCATTGGGCAAGAAAGCCACTGGCGGGGGTATGTGCGGGCCGGTGTTCCAAAGGTTCATGAAAGAAGCGACTGCTAAGTACGGTGGCGGTAAGTTCCGCGTGCCCGAAGGTGGCCGGTTCATCAATATAGATCGCTTTACAGGTGCCCGATTGTCTGACGGAGCCAACGGCGACAATGTGGTGGCTGAATACTTCCGAGATGGTGAAGAGCCATTGTTTGGGATCATGTTTGATGGCGGCTTCGCCATGGGTGCGGATCTGCCTTTGTACGAAGAAGTCATTCAAAGCGCGCCGAAACGGGTTACTACCTCTTCTGGTAAGTCTGTGACCATCGGGCCTAAGGCCAATTTCGGCACGCTCAGTTCCGGCGGGTTGTACTGACACGGCCTTGCCCGCCCAGTGCTGCTGGTTTACACCCGACCCTGACGACTTTCCGTCTTTAAGCAAGGTTCTGATCGATGCGTGCTGACGCCCAAAACACTGTGGCTGAAATCCAGAAATCCGTTGATCTGTTGGGTCAGCGCCTGGATGTGGAAACCGCTCCGCACCGCTTGGAAGAATTCAACGCACGCGTCGAAGACCCGACGCTTTGGGATAATCCTGAGGCTGCTCAAAAACTGATGCGTGATCGCCAAATGCTCGTCGATGCGATGAAGACCTATGAAGACATCAGTCAGGAGCTGTCCGACACGGTTGAATTGATCGAGCTTGGTGAGATGGAAGAAGACGAAGAGGTCGTTGAGGAGGCCGAAGCGTCTTTGAAAACGCTGGCCGTTAAGGCCGCTCAAAAAGAACTTGAGGCTTTGCTAGACGGCGAAGCGGATGCCAATGACACTTTCCTTGAGATCAACTCGGGCGCAGGTGGGACTGAAAGTTGTGACTGGGCATCGATGCTTGCGCGCATGTATGTCCGCTGGGCAGAGCGCAAAGGCTACAAAGTTGAATTGCAGTCTGAAAGCGCTGGTGAAGAGGCAGGTATCAAGTCTGCATCTTACAAAATTAGCGGGCACAATGCATACGGCTGGCTCAAGTCTGAATCGGGCGTGCACCGTTTGGTACGTATCAGTCCTTTTGACAGTGCCGCAAAGCGCCACACCTCTTTCACGTCCGTAAAGGTGTATCCTGTGGTGGATGACAACATTGAGATCGATGTGAACCCGTCCGATATTCGCATTGATACCTACAGGTCATCAGGCGCAGGCGGGCAGCACGTTAACACAACAGACTCTGCGGTTCGCATTACTCACCATCCGACCGGTATCGTTGTGACCAGCTCGGTCAAATCGCAACACCAGAACCGTGATATTGCGATGAAGGCTTTGAAATCTCGTCTGTATCAGATGGAGTTGGACAAGCGGTCTGCCTTGGTCAACGAAGTCCATGAAAATGCGGGTGATGCAGGCTGGGGCAACCAAATCAGGTCTTATGTCTTGCAGCCATACCAAATGGTCAAGGACTTGCGCACCAACTTTGAAACCTCGGATACGAAGGGGGTTTTAGATGGCGATTTGGATGGTTTGATGGCGGCAACACTGGCACTGAACGTAAGCGGCAAATCCCGAGCGGATGCGCAGGCTGACTAGGCGCTAGGCTTTTCAACCTTGTCCGGCCTCGTTAGGCTGGTCGATGAAAAGGGGGCCAGTTTGAATTTCTCCAAAAGCACCGCAACAGAGGTTTTATCTGAAATTACTGCTGGGCGGCTTGCCCCATCGGAGCTTATGGAAGCTACGTTGGCACAGATCGAGGCAGTGAACGGGGACATCAATGCGATTGTGTCGCTGCGTGATGGGGAAGATCTAATCGCTGAGGCTAGTGCCGCCGACAACGCAAAGGGAGGGCCGTTGCATGGCCTTCCCATTGCGATCAAAGATCTGGCGATGACAAAGGGCCTGCGTTCGACGATGGGATCACCCCTTTTTGCGGATCAAGTTCCCGCAGCTGATGAGCTTATGGTGGCTCGTATTCGCGCTGCAGGTGCGATCATTATCGGAAAGACCAACACCCCTGAATTTGGTCTGGGCAGTCACACATTCAATCCGGTGCATGGTGCAACGCGAAATCCATTCGACCTGACCAAGTCAGCTGGCGGGTCGTCAGGCGGTGCCGCGGCTGCGCTTGCGGCGCGGATGCTTTTGTTAGCAGATGGATCTGACATGATGGGATCACTGCGCAATCCGGCGGGCTGGAACAATGTCTACGGATTTCGCCCAAGTTGGGGCAGGGTGCCCAAGGATGCAGTTGGAGAGCTGTTTCTGCAGCAGCTTTCCACCGAAGGCCCGATGGCAAGATGCCCGCAAGATCTAGCTCTTTTGTTAGATGTCATTGCTGGGCCAAATCCTTTGGCGCCGCATGGGATGCACCATGATCCGA
>CAZWSE010000048.1:16887-26658 GCA_964636575.1 uncultured Sulfitobacter sp.
GATGTCATTGCTGGGCCAAATCCTTTGGCGCCGCATGGGATGCACCATGATCCGATGCACGGGAAAGTAACGCCCGAGACCAAACAGTTAAGACTTGGGTGGCTTGCGGATTGGGGTGGTGCCTATCCGATGGAGCTTGGGATTTTAGACATCTCTGAGACTGCGTTGAGTGCCTTTGAAGCCTTGGGTCATGGCGTAGACCCCCTCAACCCGCCCTTTTCGGCAGAGGCGATTTGGGAAAGTTGGATCACCTTGCGTTCTTGGGCCGTCGCAGGGGGAATGGCGCCACTTTACGCTGACAAGGAAAAGCGTCAGCAGCTTAAACCTGCAGCTATTTGGGAGATAGAGCGCGGCAATGCAATGTCAGCGATGGAGGTAAACCGAGCCGGCGGTCTCCGGTCCGAATGGTTTATCAAGGCCGCACAGCTTTTTGAAACATATGATGTTTTGGTTCTGCCGTCTGCGCAGGTTTGGCCGTTTGATATCGATCTTGTCTCACCAGATCGGATCAATGGCAAAGAGATGGACACCTATCACCGATGGATGGAAACCGTGGTCCCGGCGGGATTGATCGGACTGCCAGTTTTGAACGTTCCTATCGGGTTCAGTGACAGTGGTTTGCCAGCAGGTCTTCAGTTGATCGGGCGCAAAGGGGCCGATCTTGACTTGCTCAAATTGGGTGAGGCTTGGCACCAAGCAACGGATTGGCCGAACAAAGCCCCGCCACCTTGTGTGAAGTAATCGCGAAAGGAGCTATCATGACCGAAACTCCGCAACTGGGTGTGCCCCGTTTGAAACCGGTCACCTTTGCGATGTTGGGTGAAGCTTTGCGCCGCGGCGTGGCAGACATGCGCCGTGCCCCGCTATTTGGATTGGTCTTTGCAGGGTTTTATGTGTTGGTCGGTTGGATCATGGCATGGATTACCGTGCAAACGGACAATACCTTTTGGCTGGTTCTTGCGGCGATTGGGTTTCCGCTTTTCGGTCCGTTCGCAGCCGTTGGATTGTACGAGGTGTCTCGCCGACTAGAGCAAAATGCGCCCCTTAACTGGCGCGAAATTTTGACCGTGGTTCTACATCAACGCCGACGTCAATTGCCGTCCATTTGTGCGATCATCGTGGTGGTGTTTCTGTTTTGGTTTTTCATAGGTCACATGATTTTCGCATTGTTCCTTGGGCACAGTACTATGACGAACGTCTCGTCTTCGTTTGATGTTTTCCTGACGGGTAATGGTCTGACAATGCTGGCTGTGGGCACATTCGTCGGGGGCCTGTTTGCGTTGTTGCTTTATGCCTTAACCGTAGTTTCACTGCCTTTGCTTTTGGACCGTGAAGTTGATTTCGTGACGGCGATGATCACGTCGGTTCAAGTCGTATCGGCAGATGCTATTCCGATGATCGCCTGGGCAGGCTTTATCGCGGTGATGACGTTCGTTGCATTGGTGCCTTGGTTTTTGGGACTGTTGGTAGTTTTACCTGTACTTGGTCATGCGACATGGCATCTTTATAGCCAAATTACAGGCGACTAGCCTCTATTCTTCACGTTTATGCTCGATCAACCGGTGTCTAAGGGCATCCGATGCTGAATGGCCTGTATCGAGCGCGAAAATGTAGGCATGGGTCAGGAAAAAACACATGGAATCGACGTCATTCGCGGCGTCTGCGGCCTCTGTGTATAGGTCAACAAGTGCAAATGTATCTCCGCGGTCGTGTGCGGCTAGCATGCGCGCGTCTAGGTCGCTCATTCGGCGGCTTTTGCCTGCGCGCGATAGGTTTCCACTTTGCACGCGACCCAGTCATGAAAAATGTGCGTAGGACCGTCCATCGCAGGCGAAAACCGCCCACCGTCATACCCACTGGCATGGCGCCCGCGCTGCATACCCTCAACCACGAAAATGTCTTCCTCGAATACGGTTTTCCATTGAGTTGCGTTTTTTGCCCGCATCACTTCAGATGTGTCAGGTGTTGGGTAATAAAGGTGCACATGTTCGACTGTTTTGTCCAAAGCTTCGGGCACCAAAACAATTGCAAAAGCATGATCGCGGTGCACGCCCAAAAGGACATTTGGATAGGCTGAAATGTATTCTGCGGCTTCGTTCCATTTGTCCGAAAGACCAGCAAAATCCGGAAATACTTCGTCATCGGCGCCCTTTAGTTGGCGGTAAACAACAGTACCTTGGCCCGAATATTCACCTGCCTTTTCAATGTGGTAGTGATCTTCAAGGCGCGAGTAGCTGTTGAGACCCGGATGAATCCAAGGCAGGTGGTAGCTTTCGCAGTAGTTTTCGACTGCGAGCTTCCAGTTGCTTTGAACCGTTAGTGTAAAGGCACTTTCTGGGCCACCATGGTACACGGGCTGTTCAAATTCGGCCCAGCGTTCTGTTATGTCAGACATTGCCTCTTCAAACGCAGGCGCGTCGCCTGAGATGTTGATCCAGACCACATCGCGCCAGATGTGGCTGCGCACCTCGATCAGCCCAAGGGTGCTGCGGTCGATGTCTTCATGGGTGTTGTGTCCGGGGCCGCCGACATGAGGTGTGCTGACCAGTTGGCCTTTCGTCGAATAGCACCAGCTGTGATACGGGCACCGAATGGCACCTTCGATCTTCCGAGGCTTGTCGACAAGGATCATGCCACGGTGACGGCATATATTTTGGAATACACGAACGTGCCCTTCGCGGTCACGCAACAGCAACAAAGGCATACCCAGGAAATCCAGCGGCTTGGCATCACCTGGTTCTGGAACATCGGCCCCCACGGCAAGTCCGGCCCATTGCGAAAACAGGAGCGCGTGTTTTTCTTCTTCGAAAACGGCCGGGTCGACATAGTGTGGATTTGGCAAGCCCTGCGCTTTGTTCAAAGGCTGACGAACAACGGAGAGATCTGTAGGTGCTGATGGCATATGAGGCTCCTGAGTTGATACAACTGTGCGGAAATCCGACATTGCGATCTAACCAGATCGCGACCTCACTTGTATCACTGCGACATAGCGAAGGGCAGCTACCTAAAGGCTTGGTCAGGCTGCAACAGTCGATGATGATAAGGGATCAAGTCGTCTGCGGAAACCAAACCTGCAGAACGCGCACAGTCGAGTGCGAGCGAAAGATCATCACCGATATGTTCAAAAACCACTCTTGATATCCGCGTGCCAGTCGGGCTTTCGCGTGTGGTACGCGTCACATATCCAACCCAGAAATTGTTCTGAAACGAAGATGCGCGGTTGAGATAGTTGAACGAGCTTGTCATCGCACCGCGCCGCGAGATCAGCGCGGCAACGCCGTCTTCATTCAGCATTACCAATCCCCTAAACTCGCGCGTTTTGGCGTCAACGGGCAGACCTTGCTGCCGCATAGCTTCGCGTGCTTCGAAGCCACGGATGAACGTGGCACCTTCTTCGCGGTTGACGCGCACAAGACCGGCAACAAACTGTTCGTTGTTCACAAAACTACGCCGGCTGAACCGGTAAAAACCGCTTGGAAAGCTCTCTTGTGGGATGTTCGCGATACCCGGAGTGATGAATTCTTTCAATGCATCAGATCCGAGTGGATCAAACCCCTTTTTGAGGTTCGCGGCTGGTTCCAGCAGGATACGGGCATCGGTGTTGAAAAAGTTGCAGATCCGCTCAAGAACGTCTGGTCTGGGGAAGCTTTCGCCTGAAAGATACCTGTTGAACTGCGTTCTGTTTATACCCAATTGCCGCGAAAGTTCTGACACAGAAGCGTATTCACGCGCCAAATCCTTCAGGTTCTGACCGAACATGTTGCGCAATTCAGAAGGTGATCTCTGCCTTGCAGGCATAACATGTCCCAGAGATATACGTTTTCGTGAGTCTTCAAACACGCGTCTAGCACGCTTTGGCGCGCCCGTGTAGTGCAAATGCGTTGCTACTTGGCGTCATATATGACGTGATTTAGCATCAAATGGTTACTGATGCAGACACAAAATCACCGCTTCTGATCCAGCTTTAAGGATGTCGCTGAGCCCCTCGTTCAGTCACAATCATTAACACATTACTTAGGGGATGAATTATGTACGGCGTCGTATTGTGGAGTAACCCTGATGAGGGTAAGGCAGTCATCTGGTGTGAAGATCAAGGTGATCTCGCATTTATGAAACCAGGCGGGCTTGGACCCGATCCAGTTCTTATTGAAGCTGGTGATTTGGTGGAGCTAGAATTGAGCGGCACTAGCGATGTCCGCTGTGTATCTTCGGCGCGCCTTGTAGAAAGACAAGCGTATCCAAGCCTCGCCGACAAACTGATCGGTAAGGCTATACCGCCGGCGTCCAAAAGGGGCTCGGCTGAGATCATCAAGTTCAACCGCAAGCCCAAAACAACCATCGCACGGTTGCCTCGTCACTCCGGCTTGGTCGCGTCGTAAAAACTAGGCTCCGCGCGACAGGGCGGCGACGCCAGTTCGCGCGACTTCCACCAGCCCCAAAGGACGCATGAGATCTGCAAAGGCATCTACTTTCTCAGGCGAGCCTGTGATCTCGAAGATGAAGCTTTCCAAGGTGCTGTCGACGACGTTTGCGCGGAAGATGTCTGCGAGCCGTAAAGCCTCGACACGCTTGTCTCCTTGCCCCTCGACCTTGAACATCGCCAGCTCACGTTCGACTGATGCGCCTTCTACTGTCAAGTCATGCACGTCGCGGACAGAAATGATCCGTCCGAGTTGCGCTTTTATCTGTTCAATCACTTGAGGTGTGCCTCGTGTGACGATTGTGATGCGCGATAAGTGACCGGTGTGGTCGACTTCGGCCACAGTCAGACTGTCAATATTGTAACCGCGACCTGCGAACAGGCCGATTACACGGGCCAGAACACCCGGTTCATTTTCGACCAGAATGGCCAATGTGTGCCGTTCTTCCACGTCCGAGAAATTGGGACGGAGGTTGTAAGCGGAATGGCTTGTGGCGCCTTTTTTGATTTTGAGTGGGGACATGTTGATGTCGCTTTCTTTATGTCTGAGTAGGGCGGGCGGTGTTAAACCAGCACCGACCCTTTTGCATCGATTACACCCTGCGTATCGGCTTCGCCCAACAGCATCTCGTTGTGCGCCTTACCGGATGGAATCATCGGGAAGCAGTTTTCGTGCTTTTCGACCAGACAATCAAAGATCACAGGCCCGTCGTGGTTCAGCATTTCCATAATTGCATCATCTAGGTCTGCTGGATCAGAGCACAGGATACCTTTTGCACCGAACGCCTCGGCCAGTTTTACGAAATCGGGCAGGGCTTCGGACCAGCTTTGGGAATACCTCTCACCGTGCAGCAATTCTTGCCACTGACGGACCATCCCCAAGCGCTCGTTGTTAAGAATGAACTGCTTTACGGGAAGGCCGTATTGAACCGCAGTGCCCATTTCTTGCATGTTCATCAGCCAAGACGCTTCACCAGCCACGTTAATCACCAGCGCTTCTGGGTGGGCCATTTGCACGCCGATGGAGGCCGGAAATCCGTAACCCATAGTGCCGAGACCGCCTGAGGTCATCCAGCGGTTTGGATCCTCAAACCCTAGGTATTGAGCAGCCCACATCTGATGCTGTCCAACTTCGGTGGTGATGTAGCGGTCGTGTTTTTTCGTCAAAGCCTCAAGACGTGCAAGCGCATGTTGCGGCTTAATGGTCTTTTTGCCCTGAGAGAACTTCAAGCAATCAATCGCCCGCCATTCCTTAATCTGGTCCCACCATTTGGAAACGGATGCTGCTTCCGTTTTGCGGCCGCGGTCTTTCCAAACGTCCAGTACGTCGCTGAGCACAGACGCGACATCACCGACAATCGGGATGTCCACGCGGATGACTTTGTTGATCGAGCTTGGATCAATGTCGATATGCGCCTTCTTGGATTTGGGGCTGAACGCATCAATCAATCCGGTGATCCGGTCATCGAAGCGTGCACCGATGTTGATCATCAAATCGCAGTCATGCATCGCCATGTTCGCTTCATAAAGCCCGTGCATGCCAAGCATGCCGACCCAATTCTCTCCGGACGCTGGATAGCTGCCCAAACCCATAAGCGTCGAGGTGATTGGAAAGCCCGTCGCGGCCACAAGTTCGCGCAGCAGCTTGCTGGCTTCTGGGCCGGAGTTAATGACACCGCCGCCTGTATAAAAGATAGGGCGCTTGGCTTTTTCCATCGCCGCGACCAGTTCCGCAATGGCGTCGGGGTCACCCTTGGTGGGTGGTTGGTAGTGATGCGCAGACGGGTTCGGGTCTGTGTAGGTTCCGGTTGCAAATTGAACGTCTTTCGGAATGTCGACCAGAACAGGGCCGGGGCGTCCGGATGTGGCAACATGGAAGGCATCATGGATGACGCCCGCAAGCTTGTCGGTTTCTTTGACCAGCCAGTTGTTCTTGGTGCAAGGACGGGTGATGCCGACTGTATCGGCTTCTTGGAACGCGTCCGAGCCGATCATAAAGGTCGGGACCTGACCGGTCAGAACAACGATCGGAATGCTGTCCATCAAGGCATCGGTCAGACCGGTGACCGCGTTTGTGGCTCCGGGGCCGGATGTAACAAGCACAACGCCAGGTTTGCCGGTCGCGCGCGCGTATCCTTCGGCAGCATGAACAGCGCCTTGTTCGTGGCGCACTAGAATGTGCCGGATCGAGTTCTGTTGAAACACAGCGTCATAAATGGGCAGCACTGCCCCGCCGGGATACCCAAAGACGGTGTCGACACCTTGATCAATCAAGGCTTGGACGATCATCTCTGCTCCGGTCATTTGGCGTTTCATAGTCTCTTCTCCGTTGTCCGGACCACTGTCCGCGTTTTTGTGTCTTGCGCAAAAAAAAGCCCCCGTTTGAAGCGGGGGCGCATGGGAACCTTTCTGGTCAACCGTTACCGGCCCATGCGCTGTATTCCTAGAATGACGACGACGTTAGTCATGACATGCCCTTTGCTTGCGTTGCCTGACACTATGGTTGCTGGCTGGGGTCGTCAAGCGTGGAAGCCGGAAAATGTGTCGCCAAGTAGGGGTTTTGCGACATAAAATTACAAAATCAGTACAGATTTCGGAGATTGCCGAAACGAACCAGTGATTCTCGCTGCGTCGCCGCGTGATTTTCGCAGGCACTCACGTTAAAATTCAACGCCTGTTCCCTGCAACATTCCGTGCTCAAGCGCATAGCGTGTTAGGCCAGCAGTCGAGCTAATACCCAACTTGCGTTTGATGTTCTTGCGGTGCGTTTCAACAGTGCGCACTGAAATATCCAGATCACCGGCAACTTGCTTGTTTGATTTGCCTTGCGCCAGTTGCAACAGGATCGTCTGTTCACGGCCTGTCAACGCTTCTCGCGGGTCGCCTGCTTTGGGCGTCATAGAAACTTGCGCCCCTGTGCACAGGTAAGTTTCACCTTTCATGACCGTATCAATTGCCAGTTTGATTTCATCCGTTGGCACGTCTTTCAGCACATACCCCATGGCACCGTGGCTGAGCGCGGATGATATGTACTCAGGGCTGTCATGCATCGACAAGATTAAAACGCGCGTTCCGGGCCGCGTTTCCAGAACCACTTCAGTTGCGGTCAGCCCGCCCATTTCAGGCATGTTTAAGTCCATCAAGATCACATCGGGATCAAGCGTTTCAAGCGCATCAACCAGTTCTTTCCCGTTGGACAGTGTGCCCACAACGTTGAGATCAGCATAGCTTTCCAAAATCGACTGAATGCCTTCGGCGACCATCGGATGATCGTCAACAATGACGACTTTGGTTCGGGTCATCTCTGTGATCATGCCTCTTCCTTTGTGCGTTGTGTTTGTTCTTGGGTGTCGGGAGACAGCAAGTGACTTAACGGAACAACGGCCTCGATAACCGTACCCCGTCGTTTGGCACGTTTGTTTGCTACTCCGATTTTGAGCGAGCCTTCCAGCTGGTCTACCCGTTCTTGAATGTTGCGCAGACCAAGTCCGTTGCTTGGCGTGGTTGGGTCAATCCCGTAACCGTTGTCTTCGATGCGCAAAGTGGCACCGCGATTGTGACCGTGCAGACTGATGTTGATCTTGTTCGCGCCAGAGTGGCGTTCGATATTGGTAAGTGCTTCTTGTGCGATCCGGTAGAGTGCGATCTTGGCTTCGGGATCCAGGCGGTTGCGGAACACTACTGTGGAGAACTGCGTCTCAATGCCAGTGCGTTCTTGAAAGTCGGTGGTGAGGGCGGTCAGTGCAGGCCCAAGCCCGAGATCATCGAGAAGGGCAGGGCGCAGGTCTCTCGATATGCGTCGTACTTCGTGGATTGCACCTGCGAGGTTTTCGATACCTTTATCCAAAGGCTCACCTGCCGATGGGTCGTCGCGTTGCAGTTTGCGCTTGGTCGTATCAAGGGCGTAACGCACCCCAACGAGAATTTGGCTGATCCCGTCATGCAATTCGCGCGCCACCCGCCCGCGTTCTTCTTCTTGCGCGTCAAAAACTCGCTGCGTCAGTTTCTTCAGTTTTGCGTCAGCAAGCCGTCTTTCGCGGATGTTTGTCAGCATCCCTGTAGAAAACACGAGGATCAGCGCGGCCAAAGTAATCGCTCCGATATATTGAAACGTGCGCTGCACACGGTCTTCGACTTCTGCGCGCGCAGTTGCGACAGTGGCAAGGACGTCATCAATGTAAACACCTGTCCCAACTGCCCACCGCCAGCTTTGAAAGCCCGTCACATAGGCGACCATCTGGGCTTCTTCGCCAGTTGAGGGTTTGGGCCATAGAAAGCTGTGATAGCCGGACCCGCCGCGGGCCAGTCGGATTAATTCATCCACGACTGGGGTGCCTTCGCTGTCGGTTTGGCCGCTCCAATTGAGATTGATCCGTTCGGTTTGTCGTGGACTTACAAGGTTCACACCGTCGTAGTCATAGACAAAGAAGAAGCCGTCGGTTCCGTAGATCATGGCGGAAAGAATCTGTGTGACTTGGTCTTTGGCGTCCTGATCGTTGGGTTGGGCGGAGCCGTATATATAGTAGAATCCGTTGCGGGCCTGTGTGACGTAGTTGCGAAGTTCGGCCTTCTTGGCCTCAATCAATTGCAATTCCAGAGCGGCGATTTCGCGTTCGGCTAGAGCACGCGATTGCACCGCAACCAAGGCAGCAATAGCGGCAACTGCCAATACCAAGGGTATGGCGGCGAGCAGAGCCAATTTTTGCCCGTAATTGAATCGAAACAGCGAACTGAACCAGGTCATCGCTTACCGATAAGCCCGAATCAAACAAAAACCAATGCGTTCTGGGTCAATTGGAAAGTAATTCGAAATGAACGTCAGAGGCTAATGTTCTCACATTGCACGAAAAACAGACGTGTTTGCCGTGCAATTGGGCAAGGCTACGCAGTTATAGGTATTTTCATTTGTGGGGGACTCGTTAACCTCGCGGCACTTGAACGGATCCGTGCGTCCAAAATTGTTGAGCGCACAAACACCTACTCTGGGAGGAATTTCTTAATGGATCGTCGCTCTTTTCTAAAAACATCCGCGCTTGGTGGCTCTGCTGCCGCAGCGAGCACACTGGCCGCTCCGGCTTATGCTCAAGGCAAGCGCACTTTGACTATGGTTCAGTCCTGGCCACGCGGTTTCGCGGTTCTGGATGACGCCGCCACATACCTGCAAGATATGGTTGGCGCCATGTCCGATGGCACTTTGACCATCGACAAAAAAGCACCGGGCGAGCTGGTTGGCGCGTTTGAAGTGTTTGACGCTGTATCTTCCGGCCAAGCAGACATGTATCACTCTGCCGATTATTACTTCATCGGTCAGCACCCTGGTTATGCGTATTTCACAGCCGTTCCATTCGGTG
>CAZWSE010000049.1:0-26443 GCA_964636575.1 uncultured Sulfitobacter sp.
CAAATACCTCCGCCGGAGGCCCAAAAAATGGTACGTGGCCGTCAGGCCACCCCTTTGATCAACGCATCAAACCTCGCGCCAAGTTCCCAACTCCAAGCCCTCCAATGACCAATCCCCAATCCGCCAGCGCACCAAACGCAAGGTCGGGCACCCCACTGCGGCCGTCATCCGGCGCACTTGTCGGTTGCGGCCTTCAGTGATGGTCAGCGAAATCCAGCAATCGGGCACAGACTTGCGAAAGCGCACGGGCGGATCGCGGGGCCAAAGATCAGGTGTATCAATTCGCTCAGCCTGAGCAGGGCGGGTCAGACCATCCTTCAAAGTCACGCCCTTTCGCAACTGTGCTAGCTGGGCCTCGGTTATATCGCCCTCTATCTGCACCAGATAGGTCTTTGGCTGCTTGAACTTTGGATCAGCAATACGAGCCTGCAACTTGCCGTCGTCGGTCAAAACCAAAAGCCCCTCACTGTCGCGGTCCAACCGACCTGCGGGATAGACTTTCGGCACATTGATAAAGGCAGACAACGTCGGGCGCGCGGATCCTTCTGTACCCTTGTCGGTAAATTGCGACAGAACACCGAAAGGCTTGTTGAACAAAATAACACGGTTCATATCAAACAGGCCATCACGGTGCTGGCACCAAAGTCGTAACACCCACAGCCGCCGCACGGGCCAAATCTACGTCCAACGACATCGGAATATACTCACCGCGGCGCCACAACTGGGCCATATCGTCATAGTGGCGCGACAACATATGCCCCGACTGACCGGTTGATATGATAAAGACGGAACTGTCCGGATCGGCCATATCATAGACCCCGCGATAGCCTGCACCATGCACATTCAAAAACGGGTCCGCCTCAGACCCCAATGTCAGACCGCGCATCAAGGTCTGGTCTCCACCGCTGGTTGACTGACGGATATTGGCAAAGGCGCGGAAAATAGGCGCATCACCTAGAACTGGATGATTATGCGCTGCCTGATGGGCATCGCCCCACCGCAGGGATTCAAGCGTCGTGCCATAGCGATCCTCCAACCAGACAAGTGCATCCTCAAGGGCAAGGGCTGCCATCTCGGGGCAGGTTTCAACCGTCTCGCTCTGGATTACATCACACCACGCAGCCGCCCCTTCGATATCGCGGAATGCGCGCTCTATGAACAATGGCTCCACATGGGGAAACCCGTCCGCTACAGGGCCAAGCTCATCGCGGATCATGCGGTCCTGCAACTTGCGGATCCATATGGAATAGATCAGCGGCTCCGGCAGATGCTCTGACATTTCACCGTTCCAATCGGCGAGCAACTGCAAAGCCCTTTGACGTTCGCGCTCCTTGGTGCCCTCAGGCGCAGCAGCGCCGGAAAACCACAACTCAGCCCCAATCAAGGGCAGCAAAGTCCGCGCCGTAAAGCTGACCGTATCAAGCTGCGCTTCAATGAAACTGTCGCGGGTATGAACCTGCCGGATCTGCATTAACCGCTGCCAGCGTTGAATACGCTGCGTATCCCCCCAATCAAACGACAGATGGTTGGGAAACGGGCGTTCGACGATCTTGTTGTTGGTATTACCTAAAATGCCGCCCGTAGGGGCCACATATTCAGGGTTCGCCACATAAGGCGCCAGCCCGAGCCATCTGTTCTCACTGCGCCACCCGGGGGTCGGCAGGCGCCCCTGACTTTGATGACGGGCATCGCGGCGCGGCATTGTGCCAAAGGTCTTCATCGCAATCGTAGATTGGTCGATCAGCATCACGTTCTTGCTTGGCGCGACATAGCCTGCACCAGCCGAAATACCTTCCGTCACAGACCCCGCACGCATCAAGCCCATCAAAGCGGACACACTTGCGTCCTGCCCATCCAGCAAGGTCCATCCTAGAGACGCCACATGCGCAGTCGGGGTCACCAGACCAAGGTTAAAATCCGCATCCGGCAACACGGGGCCGTTCTGGGTCCACCGCAGGGTCAGTGTGACAGGGGCTGCGTCCTTTATCGCAATGATCGAAGATCGGGTCTCAAACGGGGCAAACCCGCCCGGGATGCGGTATTCTTCCACGTTGTCTGGGTTCAATTGCTCAACAAAAACATCCTGATCGTCCACAAAGCTCGACGTCATCCCCCAAGCGAGCTTTTCACTCCGGCCCAACATAACCACTGGCAATCCCGGAATGGTGCCACCGATCACATCGCCCGAAGCAAGGCGCAATCGCGCCAGATACCATTGCGTTGGGGCCGTAAACGCCGAATGGGGATCATTGGCCAACAATGTCCCGCCGGCAGCCGACCGCGTTGTCGCCGCAGCCCAAGCATTCGACGCACCCGCAAAGGCGCGGGGTCCAAAGGGTGACAAAGGCTGATGTTCGGGTGCGCGGTACGTAGCAGTCCGCACAAAAGGCGCATCAAACAATGACGCATATTCCGGCAAGGCAGCCACGCCATTGCCCGGCGCATCTGGCATCAAATCCTTGATCCGGTCAGGATCAGGCAAGGCAAACGACACCTGCGCACGTAACACTTCGGTCTGCAAATGGGTCGCATTCTGAACGCCCAACAGCTTGAGAATGGCAATGCTGTCAGCAGGGCGCCACGGGGCCAACGGGGTCGTGTATAGAAACATCTCAGGGGCGCCACGGCCCAAGGCGGATTGGTTGATCTCTTCCAATCGGGTGTTCACGCCACGGGCATAGGCCAACAAAGCGGCCTTAGTATACGCGTCCTGCGCCTCAACCGATGACACAGCCTGTCCGTAAATGTCCAAACGGCGCATTAGGCTATCGCTGGCCAAAGTCTCCATCCCGAAAATCTCGGACAAACGGCCTTGGGCCGTGCGACGCATCACAGTCATCTGCCACAACCGGTCCTGAGCATGGGCATAGCCAAGCCCGAAATAACTGTCAGTGTCGGTCTCGCCCAAGATATGGGGGACATCAGCGGTATCACGAACGATCTCAATCGGGGCCGAAATGCCCGCAACCTCAAGCGTTGCGGTGTAATCGGGCAGGGACCGCGCAGCGAGGTAATAGACAAAACACCCCACAGCCACGATCGCAATGATCGCGCCCGCTGTCAGCCGCAAAAGCCACTGAAACACTGATGCCATGAATGGTCTCGCTCGTTTTGACCTTGAATATGGACTGGTAGGGCGACACAAACACGAGTGCAAGTTGGAACAGGGGATCAAGCAATGACGAAACTGGCATTTCTGGGCTTAGGCGTAATGGGCGGACCAATGGCAGGGCACCTGCAAAAGGCAGGCCACGATGTAACCGTCTACAACAGAACCGCGTCAAAAGCGCAGGCTTGGGCCAAGGAATACGGAGGATCCGCCGCCGACACGCCACGCGCGGCCGCGACAGGCGCCGACTTTGTGATGGCCTGCGTCGGCAATGATGATGACTTGCGCTCGGTTTGTCTGGGCGAGGATGGCGCTTTTGCGGGCATGGCATCCGGCGCGACCTTCGTGGACCACACAACCGTTTCGTCAAAAGTCACGGCCGAGCTTTATGATCTGGCCAAATCCGCAGGCATCGCCTTTGTGGACGCACCAGTATCGGGCGGACAAGCAGGTGCGGAAAACGGGGTGCTGTCCGTCATGTGCGGCGGCGATCAAGCGGCCTATGACGCCTCCGAGCCGATCATCGCAGCTTACGCCCGCATTTGCCGCCGCATCGGCGCAAGCGGGGCAGGCCAAATGACCAAAATGTGCAACCAGATCGCGATTGCGGGGCTGGTGCAAGGGCTATCCGAGGCGATGCACTTTGCCGAAAAAGCAGGGCTCGATGGGGAAGCCGTGGTGGAAGTCATCAGTCAAGGCGCCGCGGGCAGCTGGCAAATGTCGAACCGCTACCAAACCATGATCGCGGATGATTTTGACCACGGGTTTGCAGTGGATTGGATGCGCAAGGATCTGGCGATTTGCCTGTCCACGGCAGATGAAACAGGGGCCAGCCTTCCGGTGACCGCCCTTGTGGATCAGTTCTACAAGGACGTCCAAAAGCAGGGCGGCGGGCGCTGGGATACATCAAGTTTGCTCAAAAGACTGCGGGTTTTGGGCTAAAGACGCAGCCAAAATTGACATTTTGGTAAGGCATTGGTGGCAGACCTGAGCACGTTCACTCGAGCTCAGGATAATTCTCAATGTATGACGCGCCCCCGACCCAAGACCGGTTCACAGTTGAAACCTTGCACAGCGGTGGATCTGACCAGTATTCGATCAACGATGTGTTTTTCTCCGCAACCGATGATCGGGGCAATATCACAGCCTGCGATGGGCTATTCAAAACTGTCTGTGAACATGAACAAAACGATCTGATTGGTGCACCGCACAACGCCATTCGGCATCCAGACATGCCTAAAGGTCTGTTCAACCTGATGTGGGACCGTTTGAACAAGGCGCAAACCATTGCAGTCTACATCAAAAACAAAACCGCATCGGGTGGGCACTATTGGGTCTTTGCGGTGCTCACGCCTATAAAAGACGGCTTTAGCGCGGTTCATTTCAAACCCTCATCGGAACACTTCCCGCGCATTGCTGAGATCTACGGCGATATGCTGGCGCGTGAAGCCAGCGAAAACCTGTCGCCTTCCAAAAGTGCGGATATGTTGTTAGAACGGGTCGCCGATCTGGGCTTCGAAAGCTACGAAGCCTTCATGCACGCGGCCCTCGTCGACGAAACACTGTCGCGCGAAACACTGGGCGGGCAGACACCGGATACCCAGCTGGAACTGTTGATGCGTGTGCGCGACGGGGTCGAACAAATCAAAGCCGACATCGCGCTGGTCGACAAGATTTTCAAAGAAACCCACCAAATTCCGTTCAACATGCGCCTGCAAGCTGGCCGCCTTGAAGGGGCGGCGGGTCCCATTTCTGTTATTTCGTCCAACCACCGTGAAATGACCCAGCGGTTGGAAACGTCGGTGCATCAGTTCCACGGGGCCAAAGGGCTGAACAGTGATATCGTGCTGAACGGTGCGTTTCTGTGTTCTGTCTCAGGGCTGCAACGGCATGTGCAAAAACGCTATACAGCGGACCCCAATGCGGAAAATGCCAATGGCGATGATCACTATATTCAGATGTTCACGACCAAAACTGCTCAGTTTGACCGCGACGCGATGGAGCTTATGGCCTCCATCTCGGACCGGATTTCGCAGTTCTCAGGCATCTGTCGGGATGTACGCCGGTTGACTTCAGGGTTAGAGCTGACCCGCATCATGTGCAAAATCGAACGCTCCAAATTGGTGTCCGGCACCGAAGGGCTTGATGAAATCATCAACCGATTAACGGACGCTCAAGACCGGATATCCAAAGCACTGACCAAGATCGAAGACGCCTCAAGCGAAATCACAAGTCTTGTATCCACACTGAACGGTCAAACCGCAAATGCATAGGGCCGCCCTGTTTCAAGGCGGCCCTGCTTAAACCATCGGTCGCTTTAAGGAATGATGCGGGTGTACTTTACGCCCTCAAGGGTGGCGCCGATGCGCAGCCCTTCACGGCCAAAAACAGCCGCCAAAACCGGCGCCAGAACGGTCGTCGTCTCAGCCTTGGCGCTGTCGCCTTTGTCCGAGATCACATATTCCAGATCCGCCCCTGCAGCCCAACCGGGGGACCGGCGGAACCCCGTCAGCGCGTCTTCTGTCATAAAGAACAGAACATGCGCATATTGCTGTGCGCCGATCTGAAGGCCCGCACTCGCGCTGGCCGCGGAATAGTAGTCCACTGTCACACCGCCCAAGCGCAGTGCACCGCGTCCATAACCGCCGCCCAAGCCAAAGCCGGCCTCCGTGACCAAAGGCATGACAAGCATCCCGTTGGCCTTTTCAGACAGTGTAACCGTGTTGGGGTAGGTGTTGTACATTTCGTTCAAGGTCGCATCGACGCGCGCATCAATCCGTGCGGGGCCCTGCGTGCCAATTCCGTTGCCACAGGCAGCTGTAACGCCTGCGCCTGCCAATGCACCAAAGGTGAAACCACGCCGCGACAGCGCTGATTTGGTAAAATTGCTCATGTGATCTGCCTATAGTTGTTGCTCATCTGCCGGTTGTCCGGTCTATGGCAGCAATATAGGCCTATTTCTATGGGGTTGTCACGCCCCAAACACATCATATTGCGGTGATCACGAGAAACCGCCGATTAAGCAGCCCTTATTGCAAAAGTTTCGCCGCAGCAGGCGCGAAATAGGTCAAAATGCCATCGCATCCGGCGCGTTTGAACCCAAGCAGGCTTTCCATCATCACCTTTTCACCGTCAATCCAGCCGTTTTGCGCGGCAGCCTGCACCATCGCGTATTCGCCTGACACTTGGTAGGCATAGGTCGGCACGCCAAAGCCGTCTTTGACACGGCGGCAAATGTCCAAATAGGGCATGCCGGGCTTGACCATGACCATATCAGCGCCTTCTTGCAGGTCCCGCTCGATCAGGCGCAGGGCTTCATCTGAATTGGCGGGATCCATCTGATAGGTCTTCTTGTCCCCCGTCAAAGCGCCCGATGCCCCAACCGCATCGCGAAACGGGCCATAAAAGGCGCTGGCATATTTGGCCGCATAGGACAGAATCATCACATTCTGATGCCCTGCCGCCTCAAGCCCCGACCGCATCGCACCAATCCGGCCATCCATCATATCAGACGGGCCAATGATATCGGCACCCGCCTCGGCTTGGGCCAAAGTCATCTTCACCAAGGCCTCAACAGTGCGGTCATTCACGATCTGGCCGTCTTCGACAAAGCCGTCGTGGCCGTTGATGTTATAGGGGTCCAAGGCCACATCGGTCATCACCGCCATATCCGGCACAGCCTTTTTGATGGCGCGGGTGGCTTGGTTCGACAGGTTGTCAGGGTTCCAAGCCTCTGCACAGTCCTCGGTCTTCAAGGACGCGTCGGTATAGGGAAAAATGCAAACGGCAGGGATGCCCAAGGCATGCGCTTCAACCGCAGCCTCAGCGATTTTATCAACGCTGCGGCGTACCACACCGGGCATAGAGCTCACAGGTTCCTCAATACCTTCACCGGCACGCACAAAAATGGGCCAGATGAAATCCTGCGGTGACAATGTGTTTTCAGCGACCAACCCACGTATCGCAGGGCTTTGACGCGCGCGGCGCAAACGGGCAGCAGGGAAAGGAGCAACGGTAGGTTTCATCTCATAGGCCTTTGCAAATCTGTGCATTCCAGAACACGCCAAAAGGGATACATGGAATTTTGAGCGCGACAAGGGTAGGAATCGCAAGCTGCGCGCTCTAAGAGGAACAGCACGACACGAAAAGGCTGCCGTTTTGGACTGGTACAAATCCGTATTTGAACTGATAGACATGCGTTCTTTCTCGAACCTTTGGTTCTGGATCGCGCTTGCTGTGGTCTGGTCATCGGCCAGCCATTGGGTGCTCGGCGTGCCCTATGACATGGTTCTGCGCGCGCGCCGGCAAGGCGGACAGGCAGAAGCCGACCTCGAAGACATGATCCGCATGTATTCCAACCGGCTGCTCTTTATTAGCGGGGTTTCTGGTCTCTGGATCCTTGCATTTGGTTGCTTTTTCCTAACCGGTCTCGGGATGCTCGGTTTCATGTATGATTTCGAATTTGCCCAAGCCGTGTTCCTGCTGGCCTTCCCGATGTCGCTTGTCGGGCTGTTAAGCCTCTCAACCGCGCGACTTATCACCGACGAAGGCTCAACCGGGGAACTTTTACGCAAACGTCTGACCCGCCACCGTCTTTACACCCAGATCATCGGGATGATTTCGATTTTTGTCACAGCCATGTGGGGCATGTTCCAAAACATGTCCGCTGGCGTTCTGGGTTGACACATCCACGTTTGAACACAGGTTCATCCAAAGCATGACCAACGCCAATCACATCACGCTCAGCGGCGTTCCAGAAGGCTATGACGCGCAAGCGATCCTGACCGAGCTGGACAAATCCGCAGCCCCTGTGCTTCACATCGCGCGCGATGACAAACGGCTGGTCGCGGTTCAGGCAGCACTTGCGTTTTTTGCCCCCGATCTGCCCGTGGTGACCTTTCCAGGCTGGGATTGTTTGCCCTATGACCGCGTCTCCCCAAATGCCGATATCTCTGCTCAACGCATGGCGACATTGGCGGGCTTGGTGCACGGCATGCCGGACCAATTCGTCGTTCTGACCACAGTCAATGCAGCGTCCCAACGTGTGCCTGCGCGCGATGTTCTCAAAGATGCTGCTTTTTCGGCCCGCGTTGGCGGCCGCGTTAACGAAGATGCCCTGCGTCAATTCCTCGTGCGCATGGGCTTTACCCAATCGCCAATGGTGACAGAGCCCGGCGATTACGCTGTGCGCGGTGGCATCATCGACATCTATCCCCCCGGCGATCTTGGTCCTGTGCGGCTGGATCTGTTCGGTGATACGCTTGACGGCGCACGCCGCTTTGATGCCGCCACCCAGCGTACCACGGAAAAGCTTGATTTGGTGGAACTGGCGCCAGTGTCCGAGCTTATCTTGGACGAACCCGCAATCACCCGTTTCCGCCAAAACTACCGGATCGAATTTGGCGCCGCTGGCACTGATGATCCGCTTTATGAAGCCATCAGCGCAGGCCGCAAACATCAAGGCGCGGAACATTGGTTGCCCTTGTTCCACGAAACACTTGAAACACTGTTCGACTACCTGCCCAAGGCATCCATTTTACTCGACGATCAGGTCACGCCCACACGGCTCGCCCGTTGGGACAGTGTGGCCGACCAGTATGAGACACGGCGCCTCGCCATGACCGCCAAATCGCACCTCGACAGTGTGTACAAACCAAGCGCACCCGAAGGGCTGTATCTTGATGACGCCGCATGGGAAGCGCAGACCAAATCGCACCGTGTGATCCAGCTGAACCCGTTGCCACAGGCGACGGGGCCAAACGTGCTTGACGCAGGCGCAAGGATTGGACGCAATTTCTCACCCGAACGCCAACTTGAAAACGTCAGCCTTTTCGGGGCTTTGGCGGATCATATTCGTGCAAAACTGGATCAAGGCCCTGTGGTCATCGCAAGCTATTCCGAAGGTGCGCGTGAACGGCTGTCCGGCCTGATCGAAGACGAAGGACTGGCCGAGACAATCCCAATCGCCAACGGCACACGCATCGGCAAATCGGGTGTGCATCTGGCCGTTTGGGCGCTGGAGCACGGGTTCGAGACGCCAGACCTGACCGTGATTTCCGAACAAGACGTGTTGGGCGACAGGTTGATCCGGTCCGCACGTAAGAAACGCCGCGCTGAGAACTTCCTGACCGAAACACAATCGCTGACACCAGGTGATCTGGTTGTCCACGTCGACCACGGGATCGGGCGCTATCACGGGCTAGAGGTCATCACCGCCGCAGGGGCCGCCCACGAATGTCTGTCGCTCGAATACGCTGAGAAAGCGCGGCTGTATCTGCCGGTTGAGAACATCGAACTGCTGTCCCGCTATGGACATGACGAAGGTCTGCTCGACAAACTTGGCGGCGGAGCGTGGCAATCGAAAAAGGCCCGCCTGAAAGAGCGCATCAAGATCATGGCCGAAAAGCTGATCCGCGTCGCCGCCGAACGCGCCCTGCGCCGCGCGCCGATCTTGGAGCCGCCCCCCGGTATGTGGGACGCTTTCAGCGCGCGATTCCCGTACCAAGAAACAGACGACCAGTTGAATGCCATTTCAGACGTCATGGGCGATCTGACAAGTGGTTCCCCAATGGACCGGCTCATTTGCGGAGACGTGGGCTTTGGCAAAACCGAAGTCGCCATGCGCGCGGCCTTCGTGGCGGCCTTGTCCGGTGTTCAGGTGGCGATCATCGCACCCACGACTTTGCTGGCACGGCAACACTACAAATCCTTCGCAGAACGCTTCCGCGGCTTTCCGGTTGAGGTTCGCCAACTGTCGCGCTTTGTCTCTGCCAAAGAAGCAAACGCCACCCGCGACGGCATTGCACGTGGCACGGTCGATATCGTCATCGGTACCCATGCGCTTTTGGCCAAGTCAGTCAGGTTCCACAACCTCGGGCTCTTGGTTATCGACGAAGAACAGCACTTCGGCGTTGGCCATAAAGAACGGTTGAAGGAAATGCGCACGGATATGCACGTGCTGACCCTAACGGCCACGCCCATCCCGCGCACCTTGCAACTGTCGCTGTCGGGCGTCCGCGATCTGTCAATCATCGGCACGCCACC
The DNA here is from genome assembly GCA_964636575.1 of uncultured Sulfitobacter sp. GTDB lineage: Bacteria > Pseudomonadota > Alphaproteobacteria > Rhodobacterales > Rhodobacteraceae > CAZWSE01. The sequence goes on from CAZWSE010000049.1 coordinate 10,154, forward strand.
CGTCGACCGGCTTGCCATCCGCACCTATGTGTCCGAATTTGACGCGATCACCCTACGCGAAGCCCTGTTGCGTGAACATTATCGCGGCGGCCAGTCATTCTACGTGGTGCCGCGCATTTCTGACTTGCCAGAGATCGAAGATTTCCTAAAAACCCAACTGCCCGAACTCACCTACGTCGTTGCAAACGGGCAAATGGCAGCGGGCGATCTCGATGACCGGATGAACGCTTTCTATGATGGCAAATTCGACATCCTACTGGCCACCACGATCGTTGAATCCGGCCTCGACATTCCGACCGCCAACACAATGGTCGTGCATCGCGCCGATATGTTCGGCCTCGCGCAGCTGTATCAAATCAGGGGCAGGGTGGGCCGATCAAAAACCCGCGCCTATGCCTATCTGACCACCAAGCCGCGCGCCAAACTGACAGCGACCGCGGAAAAACGGCTGCGGGTGCTCGGTTCGCTTGATACACTTGGGGCAGGCTTCACGCTGGCCTCGCAAGACCTAGACATTCGCGGCGCGGGCAACCTGCTGGGCGAAGAACAATCAGGGCAAATGCGCGACGTCGGGTTTGAGCTTTACCAATCCATGCTGGAAGAGGCGATTGCCAAGATCAAATCGGGCGAGACCACAACCGTGGACCTGAACGACGGACAATGGGCACCGCAAATCAATCTGGGCGTGCCTGTGTTGATCCCCGAAAAATACGTGCCAGACCTTGATGTGCGCCTTGGCCTTTACCGTCGCTTGTCTGATCTGAGCAGCAAGGTCGAGCTTGAAGGTTTCGCCGCAGAACTGATCGACCGCTTCGGCACGCTACCTAAGGAGGTGAACACGCTCATGCTCGTCGTGCGCATCAAGGCCATGTGCAAAAAGGCCGGCATCGCCAAACTTGATGCAGGGCCAAAGGGCGCGACGCTGCAATTCCACAACGACAAATTCGCCTCACCGCAGGGGCTGGTCGAATTCATCCACGATCAACGCGGGCTGGCCAAAGTCAAAGAAAACAAGATCGTCGTGCGCCGCGATTGGACCAAAGAGAACGACAAAATCCGCGGAGCTTTTGCGATTGCGCGCGATCTGGCAGAAAAACTGGTGGCCGAAAAGAAACGCGCAAAGGCCGCGAAAGCTGCAAAAACGGGTTAACGCCCTTCAGCGGCTTCAACTGCATTCATGCGCAGCATCAGCGCAAAAGCGATCCCTGAATAAAGCAGCAGTGACACCAGCAACGGCAACACCGTCCCATTGAACATCAACCCCACAGGGGCGGCTAGAATTGCTGATAACACGGTCGATATCCCCCCCACAGCCGAGGCCGCGATCCCTGCGATATGCCCCACAGGTTCCATCGCGATGGCGTTCAAATTGCCGATCGTCATCCCCGCCATGAAGAAAACGGCCAGTTGAACGATCAAAAAGAAAGTGAACTCGACAGGGTCCGAAAAGGCAAAGCTGTTCAAAACCAGCATGACCACTGACAGTGCAATCATGCAGCCCAAAGAAATCGTCACCAAGCGGCGCATCCCAAATCGGATCACAAGCGCCGCGTTCAAGGCCGACGCTGATCCTGCAAGAATGGCTATGCCGCCGAACCACCAAGGGAAGCTTTCGGCGCGGTCAAATACTTGCTCAAAGATCGGCTGCACAAGGGTGATCATCACGAACAACATCGCAAAAGTCAGCGTCTGCACAAGGATGGACAGGCGCACAGTCGGGTTGGCATAAAGCTCCAGCAAGGCAGCTTTAATCGTGACCCAGCGAAACGGACGACGGTCTTCAACAGCCAGTGACTCCGGCAGCCGTGTCTTATGCCAGACCATCGCGGTTGAGATAAACAAAATGAAGGCCACAAAGATGCCGCGCCAGCCGCTAAAGGCAATAATCGCGGCCCCCATCAAAGGCGCAAGCGCAGGCACAATCGTAAAGATCAGCATCGCAATCGACATGATTTTCGCCATCTCACGGCCCGCAAAAAGATCACGCACAATCGCCACAGACACCACACGCGGCCCCGCAGCGCCAAGGCCCTGAACAACCCGCGCGGCCAGCACGACTTCAAGTGAACTCGATGCCCAAGCAACCGCTGACGCCACACAATAAAGTGCGGCGCCCGCCATGATGACAGGCTTGCGCCCGAAGGTATCCGACAAAGGCCCGGCAAAAAACGTGCCCACACCCATGCCCAAAATGAAACTGGTCAGGATCAACTGCCCACGGTTCGGGGCGTCTGGGCTTAACTCTGCGCCGATCTCGGACAGGGCAGGCAACATTGAATCAACAGAGAACGCGATGATCGCAAACATCATCGCCGTCAGGACGACAAACTCGGTTTTGCCCATCGGTGCAGGCTGGGACGATGCCCCCTTGCTCATGCGGTATCTAAGCCCGCAACAAGTTCGTCCATAACCTTGGTCCAAAGCTCAGGCGGCTGTGCACCTGGAACCGCATGTTGGCTGGCCACGATGAATGTGGGCACAGAATTGACCCCCATCTCACGGCTGTGCTTGTCACGGTTCTGGATATTCTCGCGGTCGGCATCACTGTCCAACAGCTTTAGAACGACAGCGGCATCCATGCCCACAGCATCTGCGATATCGGCCAGCACGTCATGCGCGCCAATATCGCGCCCCTCAACGAAGTAGGCCGCGAACAGTGCATCCACGACATCAAGCTGCTTTTGCTCAATCCCTGCCCAATGGATCAAACGGTGCGCGTCCAAAGTGTTAGGCGTGCGCTTCATGCCTTCAAAATCAATCGACAATCCCGCAGCCTCGGCGCGTTCGACCACGGGCGCATAGGCGCGCACGGCCCCTTCCTGGCCGCCAAACTTGCCCTCAAGATAGGCACGGCGGTCCATACCTTCGGCTGGCATGTCCGGGTTCAACTGAAAGGGATGCCATTCGATGACAAAAGGGTTCTCGCCCCGCGCCGTCAGCGCCTGATCGAGGTATGTCTTGCCAATATAGCACCACGGGCAAATCGGGTCCGACAGAATATCCAGCTTGATCGGGTCCATGAGAGCGCTTCCTTACATCAATGGCTTCAACGCACGGCGCAGCAGTTTCCCGTTCCCTCCAAGCGGCAAAGCGTCAAGCCGTTTGAAAAGACGCGGCTGTTTGTACCGTGCCAGATTGGTCTCGGCATATCCCCGCAACGCGGCCTCGTCCAGAGGAACGTCACTGGTATAGAAGGCCGCAATCACAAAGGCGCCGGGCTTGATTTCAACATCCGTCACACCGACCTGCGCGATCCCGTCAAAACCGGCAAGAGCCGCCTCGATTTCTAGCGGCGACACGCGAAACCCGCCCGCGTTCATCATATCATCATCGCGGCCTAGATACGTAATGGCCCCGTCTTCGGCCATAGAGGCCTGATCGCCTGTTAGATACCAGTCGCCTTGATAGCGCTTGGCCGTGTCCTCAGCCGCACCCGCATATCCGAGCATCAACCCCGGATCATCGCAGTGCACAGCAATCGTGCCGATCTCACCAAAAGGCACAGGCCCATCCGGCCCCACAACCGCCATATGTCGGCCGGTTTGTGGATAGCCCAGATGCTCAGACGACACGGGTCGGGCAGGACTGCTTGAGATAAACGTCGAACACTCCGACTGCCCGTAAGCCTCATAAAGCGGCACACCCGTGGCATCCCCCCAAGCAATCTGCACAGCCGCAGGCAGCTTTTCACCCGCTGTCAATCCATGCCGCAGGGCGGGCAATTCCAAGGGTGCACCGCTTTCAACAAGTTTGCGGAAAATGCCGGGGGCGGCCGCGAATAGGCTCGCCTCGGCACGCGCCAATAAGACGGGCAGGGCGTCAACTTCCGTGCCCTGTGTGGGGATCAAAGCAGTCGCCCCAACAGACCACGGGTCCATCAATCCAGTGCCCAGCGTATAGGTCCAGTTAAACGCACCCGCGTGCAACATACGGTCGTCAGCACTCAGCCCGTACCACCCGTCATGCATCATACGGCGCGCCCAGATCGCACGGTGGGCATGCATCACTGGGCGCGGCTGGCCCGATGTGCCAGAGGTGAACACCATATACCCCAACCTGTTCGGATCACCGCGATCGTAAGCAAAATCAGGATCAGGGGCAGGCAAACCAGCGCGATCGAAGGCATCCGCAAACAGCGCCAGATCCAACCGCCGCGCATCATCTGGGCAAGGCACATCGGCACTGTGCAAAATGGCGGCGCAGTCGATCAAGCTCAGCAGCTTGGACACCTCAACTGCGGTCAACTGGGACGAGGTCGGCACAGGCACAATCCCCGCCGCGATACAGCCCAGATAGGCAATCGGAAACTCAACCGTATTGCCAATGCGCATCATCACCACGTCACCCGCAGTCAGACCCCGCGCAGTCAAAAGCCGCGCCATGACCTGTACCGATGCCGCAATCCGATCATAGCGCCAATGCACGTCCTCAGACGGGCTAGCCCCCAAGACAGACAACGCCACCTTAGACGCAGATGTGCCCGCCTGCGCCAACACATACTCCGCCATATTGAACGGAGCAGGACAGGGCGCCAAAGGCTCGGATCGGAAAACAGATACCATAGCAGCGTCGCTACCGCGCAACCTGAGCCGTTGCAAGGTAAGGCCTGCTTGAGTATAGCCATGACATGACAGATCAGGACCCCAAAGCACTTATCAAGCTCGCCCGAGAAAACGGCATCCAAGACGACGCGGCACCTCTTGATCTTGGGGCACGGGTCCGCGAGCTGCGCAAAGCCCGCGAATGGACGCTCGAACAAGCGGCCACGCAGGCAGGTCTTGCACGCTCAACCCTGTCCAAAATCGAAAACGGGCAGATGTCGCCGACCTATGAGGCACTGAAAAAACTGGCCGTGGGCCTCGAAATTTCCGTGCCCCAACTGTTCACGCCACCCCGTCAGGGTCAGGTCAACGGGCGCATGGCCTATACGGCGGCAGGGACCGGCGGCACCAAGCCGACCACCACATATGAGCATGAACTGCTCGCCGAGACGCTCACCAAAAAGCAAATGCTCCCCTACAAAGCCCGCATCCGCGCGCGCAGCTTTGACGAATTTGACGGATGGGTGCGCCACGACGGAGAGGAGTTCTTGTACGTTCTGACCGGCGTCGTGACGCTTTACACCGAATTTTACGAGCCCATCGTGATGAAACGCGGCGACAGCGCGTATTACGACGCCGCAATGGGCCACAACCTGATCTCAACCAGCGACGAAGACGCCAATGTGCTCTGGGTCACATCTCTGGTTTAGTCATCATCCGCGAACAACATCTTCAAAGCCGGATGGGCGATCAGCACGGTCGCAATCTGCACCACCACAAACATCATGATATGCCCCGGGTAGATGCCCGCAAAGGTATCTGAAAAGCCCCGCGCGATGGTGACAGCAGGGTTTGCAAAGCTGGTCGAAGACGTGAACCAATAGGCGCCCGTAATGTATAATGCGACAAGCGTCGGCACGGCGTGCGGCGCATAGCGAATACCGCCAAAGATCGCGAACAGCAGCCCGAAAGTGGCCGCAGCCTCGGACACCCATTGGTTCAGGCCAGTCCGGTGCATCGTGCTTGAGGTCTGGAACACATCCAAATCAAACATCACATGCGCCAGCCAAACACCCAAGATGCCACCCACAATCTGAACAGCGACATAGGCAGCGGCTTTTTGGGGGGCGATCTCTCCACGCAGCAAAAAGGCCAACGTCACCGCCGGATTGAAATGCGCGCCGGAAATCGGCCCCAAGACAGTGATAATCAAATACAGCCCGCACCCCGTCGCAATCGCATTGGCCAAAAGCGCAATCGCAACATTGCCGCCCGACAGCGTGTCGCCCATGATCCCCGATCCGATGACCGCCACCAGCAAGATCGCAGTGCCAAGGGCTTCGGCGCAAAGGTGTCTGGTCATATCGGGTCTTTCATATCGGAAGGGAGTGCAGCGCAGACATGCAATCTGGCTGTAACGGTTTTATGACAAAGGTGCGCGTCTAAGGCGCATACCACCACACATCAGGCATAAAGTTCGGACCGTCACCATAAATCGGGGTGATTTCCGGAAACTTGAACTCCGCTCGATGCGCGATCCGATCCACATCAAACTGCCAGAACGGAATGGCATACCGGCCAGCGGTCAACACACGATCCAGCGCACGGGTCGCGGCAATGAAATCCTCGGATGAGGTCGCGCCGAGCATCGCGTCTATCATGGCATCCGCGGCAGGGGATTTGATGCCCGCAAGGTTGCGGCTGGCCTCAATGTCTGCGGCATCACTGCCCCAATAATACCGCTGCTCATTGCCGGGCGACAGGGACAAAGCAATCCGGAACGGTGTCATGTCAAAATCAAAACTGTGCATGCGCGATGTATATTGCGCGCCGTCCACGGTTGAGACCACAGGCGCGATACCCAACCGCTTCAACCCTTGCACATACAACTGCACAATCGCTTGTTGTTCGGCGCTGCCCTTGGGCAAAACGATTTCAAAAGCAAAGGGCGCACCTTGGGGCGTCATCATAACTCCGTCTTGGGTGGTAAATCCGGCCTCTTGCAACAAGGCTAACGCTTTACGAATACCTGCACGGTTTCGGGCAGACCCGTCTGCGACGGGCAGGGCATAGCCCTCAACCGCTTCCACGGGCAATGCATCCGCGAAAGGTGCCAGTAACGCCATTTCCGCCGCAGGTGCAGGCCCGGCCTCATAGCCCAAAACAGAGTTAGAGAAATACGACTTGATCCTTGGCTGTGTCCCGCCTGTCAGGGTGTCGTTGATGAACTCAAAGTTAAAAGCATGCAGCAAGGCATCGCGCACACGAATGTCGTCAAACGGGGGGCGGCGGGTGTTCATTACCAATCCGGTCATACCTGTGGGCTTGCTGTGCTTGATCTCTGATTTGACAATCTGGCCTTCGGTCACTGCGGGAAAGGCGTATTGCGTGGCCCAAGTGGCCGCATTGGTTTCGCGCACAGCACTCAACTGACCGGCCTTGAAGGCCTCAAACAGCACAGTCGCATCGCCAAAGAACTCGATCTTGATCTCGTCAAAGTTATGGGTGCCACGACGAAACGGAATATCGCGGCCCCAATAGTCAGTATTGCGGGTCAGGGTCAGGGTGCGACCGGCGACATAATCCGTGACGCTGTAAGGGGCCGAGCCTACAGGGATATCAGCCAAAGGCGCATTGGCGAAATCTTTGGTCTCCCATCCGGCCTTCTTCAGGATCGGGCGCAATCCGGTCAGCAAGGCCAGCTCTCGGTTGGCTTCATTAAAGGTGATACGCACAGACCGCTCACCAACCGCCGCGATGCTATCGATCTTACCCCAAAGCGACAGATAGCGCGGGTGGCCCACAGTGCCCAAGGTTTCAAACGACCAGATCACATCCTCGACCGTGACAGGTGTTCCATCGACGAATCGGGCGTCGGGATGCAGGTCATATTCGACCCAAGACCGGTCATCAGCGGTGCGCACAGAAGCAGCGAGCACGCCGTAAAGCGTGAAAGGCTCGTCCCAAGACCGGCCCAAAAGGCTCTCATAGGCCAAAAACCGCAACTGCCAGGGGGCGGACCCTTTGCGGACAAAGGGGTTCAACTGGTCAAAAGCGCCTGTATTTCCCAAAACCAAGGTGCCACCCTTGGGGGCATCTGGGTTGGCATAGGGCAGGGACACAAAATCAGGGGGAAGGGCTGGGTCACCGTACATAGCTATGCCATGCTGAGGCCGATCAGCCGATTCTGTAAAACCTGCATTTGCGCAAAGAATGCAAGCCAAACCCGCCAAAACACGGGCTATTTTTTGGAAATTATCGATGTTCATTTTGGCAACAATCCCGTTTCTCCCTTGTTTTATTAAGGATTGGGAACAAGAGCCAGAGGCACCGCGATAAACTTTGTGCTTGGAGAACGACACTGCATTGCGTATAAAGAGGGCACTGCTCGATAGGTTTCTTGCCTGTATGAAACCTGCCTCAATAACTTAACGCCAGCTTCGTGCTGGCGTTTTTTTTGGCAGGGCGCAATTTCCAAGCGACATCCGTCCCGATCCACGACACAGCATTTGCATCACGCTTTAGACACCTGTCCCATGAAATCGCAATCGCCTCTTATCTGTCGCCACGCACCTGCTATGCTGCACCTGCAAAGACAACCGACGTAAAAAGGCGCGCATCATGGCATTCGAAATCTCACTGGCAGGCAAGACCGCCGTCATCACTGGATCCAACTCAGGCATCGGTCTGGGCATTGCATGGGAACTGGCCCGCGCAGGCGCAGACGTTGTGCTCAACTCGTTCACAGACAATCCCGAAGACCACGCCATCGCCAAAGAAATGTCCGACGAGACCAAAACAAACGCCCGCTACATCCAAGGCGATATGTCCAAGGGCGATCAATGCCGCGCTTTGATCGAAAAGGCAGGCACCTGCGATATCCTGATCAACAACGCAGGCATCCAACACGTCGCCCCCATTCCTGAGTTTCCGGTCGATAAATGGGACGCAATCATCGCGATCAACCTGTCCAGCGCGTTCCACACCACAGCCGCCGCCTTGCCAATGATGCGCAAGGCAGGCTGGGGACGGGTCATCAACATCGCCAGCGCGCACGGGTTGACCGCCAGCCCGTTCAAAGCCGCCTACATCGCTGCAAAGCACGGCATCGTTGGCCTGTCCAAAACGACAGCGCTCGAAACCGCGCAAGAACCCATCACCTGCAACGCCATCTGCCCGGGCTACGTGCTGACACCGATTGTCGAAAAGCAAATTCCAGATACAATGAAGGAATACGACATGAGCCGCGAAGAGGTTATTCAAAACGTCATGCTCAAACGCCAACCGTCAAAAGAATTCGCAACCACAGGGCAAATGGGTGGCACAGCCGTGTTCCTCTGTTCAGAAGCGGCAGATCAAATCACCGGCACGACCATCAGCGTCGATGGCGGTTGGACGGCGTTGTAGCAAAAGGCATGGTCAAAAAGATCAATCTGGCCCTTCAGGGCGGCGGCGCGCATGGGGCTTTCACATGGGGCGTGCTCGACCGCATCCTCGAAGATGAAGACGTTGAGATTTCCGCCATTTCAGGCACCAGCGCAGGCGCGCTCAACGGGTCTGCGTTCAAGGCCGGAATGATCGAAGGCGGTCGGGAAGGGGCGCGCGACAGGCTCGACTGGCTGTGGGGCAAGGTCGGCGCGCAGGATCAATCCTTGCTGTCGACGTGGATGCAACCCTTTGGGATGGCTGCGACGGCTGCGGCCATTGAAACGATGGTGCCCTACTTTTGGGCCGATGCGATGACGCGGATGGTTTCGCCCTACGCAATGGGCGCGCTTTACAGCAACCCGCTGGAATCCATCGTATCGCAGTTGGACTTTGAATGTATCCACGCAGAAGGTGGGCCAGCGCCATGCCTTTTTGTCTGCGCCACACGGGTGCGCAACGGCAAGGTGCGGGTGTTCAAAGACAGCGAAATCAGCACCAAGGCCATTCTGGCATCAGCCTGTTTGCCGACCATGTTCCAAGCGATTGAACTTTACGACGAACAAACAGATCAGGTCGAAGCCTTCTGGGACGGCGGCTACACCGGCAACCCCGCGCTATTCCCGCTGTTTCACCCGTCACTGCCCGATGACATCGTGATCATCAACATCAACCCGTTGGAGCGGGATGAGTTGCCGCGCACGCCCCACGCCATCCAGAACCGGATTAATGAGATCAGCTTTAACTCGTCCTTGCTGCGCGAGCTGCGGGCGATTGAGTTTGTGCAACGGTTGTTGGGGCAGGGCACGCTCTCCACTCAAGAAAAAAGCCGCGTTCTGGTGCATATGATCTCGGACGACCTGCTGATGAACGAGCTTTCAGTGGCCACCAAAGTCGTGCCGACCTTCTACACATTGGCGAAGCTAAAAGACGCAGGCCGCACGGCGGCGGATACGTTTTTGAATGAGCACAAGAAGGATCTAAACGAACGCAGCTCGGTGGATCTGACGGGGATGTTCAATTAGCACAGACCGGTTGCAACACCAATTGATCCTGATTGCGCGCAGCACATCATAAGAAAGCCAAGTCGACGCCATAGTGACGACGCAATACCGGATACAACTTCTTTCAAAATTTGATGAAAGAAGGCAATTGATATGCGCATTCTCCCTATGATTACACTTGGTACTGGCATTGCGATGATCGGCGCGGCTGGAATTGGCTACGACTACACGACGCAAAAACAAAAGGCCGACGCACCTTACACCACGGCCACCTATATTGATGGGTTCTTCGACCGTTTTGGGAACGATGGCGGCTTCCTTGGCTTGATTTTCCGAGACTCTGCGGCAATCGACGCGGCAATGCCCGATGCTCCAACAGGATGGGACGCTTGGTACATTGATGGCGCGCACTGGAGCGCAGTGTTCAGTGATGAACAATGGGTGGAGCGGGAAAGAGAGTTTGCAAAGGTAGAAGCACAAGTCCCGGAGCTAGATGAACTCAGTGAAACCGACAACAGGCTTTGGACCGAATATTTCAACGATACATCCACAGCTTACACACGCGGCGACAGCGTCATTCTTATGTTTGTTTCGGATGACGAGAATGCAGTGAACCAGCCTGTCCTTCGAAAATTTGAACAACTGGCCGAAGCCCATTTCGAAACAATTGAAACGCGCAACGATTGGCGCAGTTTCAATGGTCAGCAATGGCAAGAAGTGAAGGGGCCAATAACACAAACCGAGAATGGGTTCAGACCGCATAAACTACAGATGTTTGAAACAGAGATGGGGTCGGTCTCCATATTTCTGGAAACGCGTGCATCTGAAGAAGCACTTATTCAGTTCCTAGAGGACTTTGACGTGAGCGAATTGCGTACATTGGGAAACGCCGACACGCTCAAAAGCGCCGCATTGGAAGTGGATTGAACTCACGCTGGGCAAGCGTCGTTCAGTGGTCATCCTTAACCAATGCGGCTCATCAGACCCGATCCAAGTTCAATGCATAAAATGCAGGTCCGAAAACTGTGTCCGCCACTCCGCCACTTCATCTGCAATTGCTTCACCTTTAAGCCCGCGCTTGATCAACCCAGCCATCCGGTCCGCATCTGCCGACGTCATACCCCAACGGACAAGTTCAGGCGTTCCAATACGCAGACCGTTCATATCGCCTTCGACCGCCGCGATTGGAAGCCCAATTCCGCAGGCTAAAAACCCAGCCTGACGCAACTGTTTAGAAGCCGCTTGGCCGCCACCGAACCCTTTTGCCTCAATGGCAAACTGGTGCGATTTCGTGAACCCGTCGGCGCCAGAGAATATCGGTAAACCCTGCGCGTCCAAGGCTTTGGCCAATGCTTGGGACATCGCAATCATCTCAGCGGCATAGGCCTCACCAAAGTCGCGCCAATCCAACATGGTCACAGCCAAAGAAGCAGCTTTAGCAGCATCAAAGTTGGCAGTCATGCCGGGGAAGGCGATGGCGTCCAGCGCTTTCGCGATCTCGGCATCGTTGGACACAATCACGCCTCCGGCTGCACCGCCCAAGCTTTTGTACGTGCTCATCGTCATGAAATGGGCACCTTCGGTCAGTGGGTTTGACCATGCACGACCCGCGATGATCCCGCACTGGTGGGCCGCATCGAACATAACCTTGGCGCCCACCTCGTCGGCAATAGACCGGATTTCTGCGACGGGATGCTCAAACAAGTTCAGACTACACCCGACAGTGATAAGCTTAGGCCGTTCGGCGCGCACCATGTCGCGCAGCTTGTCCAGATCAATAGTGTAGTGATCGGCATCCACAGGGGCAGTCAAAATACGCAACCCATAAAGCCCGGCACAGCCAGCCATATGATGGGTGACATGCCCGCCAATGCTGGCTGGGGGGACAATGATAGTATCCCCCGGTTTGCAGGTCGCCATGAAACCATAAAGATTGGCAATCGCGCCAGAGGGCACCCGAATTTCGGCAAACTGCGCATCAAAGACTTCGGCGCACAACTCGGCGGCGATGACCTCGATTTCCTCGATCGCTTCCAACCCCATCTCGTACTTGTCACCAGGATAGCCCAGCGACGGACGGGACCCGATACCGGAAGACAAAAACGCCTCGGCCTTCGGGTTCATCACATTGGTGGCGGGGTTGAGATTGAAACATTCTTCTTCATGGATGACACGGTTCTTTTCGGAAAGCTGCTCCAGACGGGCCATAATGGCATCGGCAGACTGCGCGCCCGTGCTTTGCGCGATCTTTTGAACAAGCGTTTCACTGTCGGTGGGAACCCAATCCCGATGGGCAAGTGTCATGGCCAAATCTCCTCGTGTTTGGGACACTGTCTAGGCCAGCGCGTGACAATGCAAACCAGATTAGCTATTTCTCGGCGTAGAAAAACTGAGGCTACAGATGACCGTCGCACCAAAACGCCCGAAAGGCCCGCCGTTGAACGCCATGCGCGCGTTCGAAGCAGCGGCACGTCATGAAAGCTTTGTCTCCGCCGCCGAGGAACTAAACGTCACCGCAGGCGCGATCTCGCAACACATCAAAACACTGGAAGCATGGTCAGACATGCCCTTGTTCCGACGCAACGCGCAGGGGGTCGTGCTGACGCAGGCGGGACAATCGCTTGTGACAGAGTTCACGTCCGCATTCGACGAAATGGCCAATGCAACGCGGGCGCTGCGGAACCTCAAACCCAATCCCGACTTTCACATCGCAGCGCTTCCGTCGATTGCACAACTGTGGCTGCCCAAACGGCTGGCAAAGATCAGGGCGCACTTTCCGATGATTAACTTTTCGGTGACGGCATTGGAAACGGCACCCAGTCTGTCGCGAGAGCTGTTTGATCTGGCGATTTTCTTCGGGCAACCCGACGGCACAGCCAATCAGATCAATATCGCAAACGACGATCTGGTTCCGGTCTGCGCACCTGCCTTGCTTGATCGATTTGCAAAAGACGGGTTCAGCGGCCTGACGCTTTTGCATGATCAAACATGGATGAACGATTGGACCGAATGGAGCGACGCGGCGCATATAGCAATCGAAGATGTACAAAACGGGCCAAAGTTCTCGCTCTACAGTCTGGCTGTCGAAGAAGCCAAGGCCGGCGCCGGTGCTTTAATGGGGCATATGTGCCTTGTCGAAGACTTGGTGGCCGCGGGAGAGCTCGCACCTTTGTCCGACAAGTTCAGCAGCACCGGCAAGGCGCTTACTTTGGAGCTGCCGAAACCTGATCAAAGGCGACCAGAATCAGACCGGATCGCGCAGATGCTGACCTAGGCGTTTCGGGGTTTATGACATTTTTCGGTTAAGTCATCTGTTTGGGAACGATGCGGTACGAGACGGATTTAGGCTTTGGTTGGTCAAGAGCATCATAGATTCAGAAAACGTACTTTCCAGCATAGAACCTACCGAACAATCGCGACGGCGCCAGTCCACCGGCAGTGGTTGGATCAGTTGAACGGCAGCTATGCGGGACGAAGCCGCCGTGCGGTTGGCTATCTTCACTCACTCTGTATGGTGTCAAAGGTGCAAGGTTTGAAAATCACAGCGTTCGAGAGAGAGACATGCAGGCAATAAAATTGAAAGTAATGTCGAGCGATGGAGTTGAGGCTACAATACAATCGGATGGTAGTCAGAGCGGCAAAGACGACTACTACGCTGTTGTTACTGTAAAGGGCTTCATTCAAAGCAAAAAAGTCTATGGCATTGATCCAATCCAGTCATTCACTCTCGGTTTAAAACTCATCGAGCAACTCACAGAAGCAAAGAGGATTGGAGAAGATGGCGAAGAACCTATGAACGGGGTTTCGTGGCGCATCGAAGTGGATACGGATTAAATCAAAAGCTGCCATATGCCGACGATTTAGGTGGTAACTTTGAGCTCACTCGAGACATTAGTCACAGCTCGCGTGAACGGCTGGTCTGGGAACATTGCCATTCGCAGCATCCCGTATAAACGACTAAGATGTTAGGTGTTTCCGCCGTTGGCACTTTGGCCATTGCTGCTGAAATAGCCCACTTTCTTATGTGCATTCTGCTAGCCCAAGCCAATTGTGGCCGTGCTCGCTACTTTGTTTGAGATGGAAGGCGGCAGATCAGCTCTTGGCAATCGACCTTGATCCTTCTCAGCTGGTTGGCTGCAATCACGGCAAATGCGAGAGCTCCAAGGCTCAAAAGTTGTTTCTCTAGACTGCCTGCAGTCCAAACGACGGCAATGGTCGCGCATGTAATCAATACAACGCTCGAAAGAAACGCACCCTTGGCCTGCTTGTGCATGGTTTGCGCCACCTCCAATGCTGTAGCCCCATCTGCGTAATGTTTCTTGAAAAAACGTGTCGGCATGATCACTCCTTTAGGCTTTGCTGTGCAATTTCCTGAGCATCGACTCGGGTTAAACCTTCGCCCTGCCTGAGGCTCAGTTTCTCAAGTAATTTCAAGAAAGCCGCAGCTTTTTCGGGGCTTTTTTCGATTAACGCAGTTGGAACCGTGCCAAGACCTGCGAGCAGTGCGTTTTCAACGATGTCTAACTCAGTGTTCCCAAGCGGGATTTGCTTTCCTGTGAGTATCCACAAAGGTTCTTCGTTCATCAGATTGTGCAGTTTGATCAATATCGATTTTGTCACTTCACGTTCACCGCTCTCGTAACCTCGATAGGACCGATACGGCGCGCCAACCGTTTCAGCGAACTCTTGCTGGTTTAATCCGGTTTTCGCTTTCATTTCCTTGAACGAAGCCATGCTGGAAACAAAAGATGTTGCGGAATGTCTTGGCCTTTCCGTGCGCCGTGTGCGGCGGCTCCTTTCGTCAAAGAAGCTGCGCCACGTTCGTGTTGGGAGGCAGTTTTTTGTCCCCGAACAAGCCGTCCAGGAGTTTCTATCCCAAAACATGGTCGAGACTTGCCTCGCTGATGAGAAGGGCAATCCTTAAAAGATCCAAAAGGCTTAGAGACGTTGTTTGTTTCACCGTCAGAGCGGAAGTGAAAACTGAGCTAGAGAGAAAAAAGAAGCCAGCCCAAACGGAGACATCTGCCATGCCCGCCAGAAAAGCTGTTTTGACCCAGACAGAACTGAAGCGCTATTTGGCCGCATACCGTGACGCGGGGATTCCTGTCGGGCGAACCGAAATTGGCCCAGATGGGACGGTGGTGATACATTCTGCGAGTGAGAACTCACCACCAGCGATAAATGATTGGGACGCCGATTGAAAAAACGAGAAAAATATCCGGGCGCAAGCTCCTACAAGGATCGACACGGGAAACGCCGTTGGCGGTATAGGTCGCGCGGGTTCACTGCCGAACTGGGGTCTGACTACGGGTCAGACGAGTTTGAACAAAGGTATCAGGATGCCGTGAACCGCTAGAAATCTAAGTCTAGTGAAGGGGCGGGGGTTTCCCGCACAAAAGCTGGAACTTTGGATGATCTGGTCACGCATTTCTACAAGCTGCACTTTCCGACCATCAGCGAAAGCACACGGGCCGATTATCGCAGTGTCATCGAGCCTTTAAGGCTTAAACACGGCAAGAAGCGTATCGCGCATATGAAAATTCGGCACGTCATGACCATCAAAGCGGAAATGCACGAAACGCCGATGCAGGCCAACAAGATGCTCAAACGGCTGTCTCAAATGATGGATCTTGCCGTCACGATGGATTGGGTCGCCGCCAATCCGGTCCTCGGTGTCAGTAAGTATGCGACCAAGTCCGAAGGGTATCACTCATGGGATGAAGGGGAGATTGCTCGTTTCTATGAGGTTCATCCACTCGGATCACCTGCGCATATTTGTATGACGCTGACGCTCTACACAGGGGCTGCAAAAGTTGATGCCGTGAAGCTAGGGCCAGCGAACGTCAAAGACGGGCGGATTGAATATCGCCGTCAGAAGACCAGCAAGAACCCAAGCGGGGTGCTGATCAGCTTACCGATCCATCCGGCCTTGGCAGCAGCTTTGGCGGCAAAGCCAGTCACTTTCACCTACCTTGACACAAGCCATAACAAGGCGCGCTCTCGCAAGGGCCTTGAGACATCCATGCGCAAGTGGTGCGACAAAGCGGGCTTGCCGCTGTGTTCCTCACATGGCTTGCGCAAAGCAATCTGCCGCAGGATCGCCGAGGCGGGTGGCACCCCTTATGAAATCATGGCGGTCAGCGGGCATGTCACGTTGGCGATGGCTCAAAAGTACTGCGAGACGTTTGGGCGGCGGGACATGGCTGATTCAGCATTTTCGCGACTTACAGGCACGAAAGCGGAACAAAGCTTGACGAACCACCCTGCAAGGTTCGTCAAAAAATCACCTAACGCCCTATAATAAAAGGATAATAAATGAT